>VGFR01000122.1 GCA_016868835.1 Bacteroidota bacterium
TTCCAAACTTGATTCAAGACATCATCTGAGAATCCAAGTTTCATAAGTTGTTTTTGAAATTTCGGAAGTGGGTCTCTCTTTTCCGCTTCTTCAAGATCATGTCTGTACCATTCTTTTCTTACACCGCTCGTGTGGTGACCAAGAAGCGGAACTTTGCAATGCAGTATCCACGGTTTTCTTGATTTGCGCATGTGAGCGAAAATCTCTGATATGGTTTGGTAGGAAGCTAAAAAGTCGGTGCCATCTATACTTTTCGAACGAATATTCGGGAAGGCTCTGGCCATGGTTGTTGCATCTCCAGAACGAATTTCACTGGCATGGGCACTGATGTCCCACTCATTATCTTGCACAAAAAACAAGACAGGTAATTCTTTTAAATTAGCCATATGCATGGCCTCTGAAACTTCACCTTCTGTCATGGCAGCGTCGCCAATGGAGCACACGACTATTGGGGGAAGATCACTTTTTAGAATGCCCTGTTTTTCTTGATATTGAATACCCATTGCAACACCCACCGTTGGGATAGCCTGCATGCCCGTGGCCGAACTTTGATGCGGAATTTTGGGCATGTTCGGTCTATTCAAGGACGGATGAGAATAATACGTTCTTCCACCGCTAAAGGGGTCATCTTTTTTAGCGAATAATTGCAACATGAGTTCATAAGGCTCCATGCCAATTCCTAAAAGAATACTATCGTCTCTGTAGTATGCAGAGAGATAATCGGAAGCCGTTAATTGAAGGCCCAAAGCCAATTGGCAGGCTTCGTGCCCACGAGAAGTAGCATGTACATATTTCGAGGTTGTTTTTGCATTCGCTTCGTAGAGATCGGAAAGCTGCCTTGCAACACACATCATTTTGTACGCTTTCAGCAACAAATCACTACTTAATCCCGATTGCATTTCGTTCTTTTCCATTTGAAATTAATTTCGCTTGCAAGTTACAACACACCTGCTGTAGTTCAAGGAATAGGTTTACCTTTGACCCATGATTTTTTGGAAATACCAAGGCACAGGAAATGATTTTATTCTCATTGATAATTGGTCAGGTGAAATTCAACTTCAATCCCAACAAATCCAATCCATGTGTGATCGGAAATTTGGAATTGGTGCCGATGGTGTGATACTCATTGAGAAAGACGCTGAAGCGGATTTCAACATGAATTTTTTTAATCCAGACGGTAGTCAATCGTTCTGTGGCAATGGAAGTAGGTGTGCGGTGCGGTTTGCCATAGATCAAGGCTTAGTTTTGAATAACAACATTTCTTTCAGGGCCATTGATGGAATGCACGAAGCTCGAGTTGAGGATCGAATTGAAATAAAAATGCGCGATGTGCAAGCAATTGTTCAACAATCGGAAATTCAATTTTTCTTGAATACAGGTTCACCACATGTTGTGAAATTATGCAGCGATTTAAATTTTGATGTAGTTGCGGAAGGTAGTGAGATTCGCTATGATCAGCTGTTCGCTCCCGGTGGCACCAATGTGAATTTTATGGTGCCGGGAAAATCTGGAGAGACCTCCATTAGAACCTACGAGCGCGGAGTTGAAAATGAAACGCTCTCTTGTGGTACAGGTGTTACTGCCAGCGCTTTGGTATGTGCTCGTGTTCAAAGTTTTACGGAAGATATTATTGTGCATACACAAGGAGGGGACTTGGCTGTCTCTTTCGAAAGAGCAGGTGATGGTTTTACCAATATTTGGTTGAAGGGTCCTGCTTCGTTTGTTTTTAAAGGTGAATGGAATGAAAAATAAACTATTGATTTTGTTTTTGTTGTTGGAATTGACTGCATTTGGTAGTTCACAACAAGTTTCGGAAATGGCTCGATTTTCAATGCTGACATGTTCGCCTGGAAAGGAGTTGTACTCAGCCTTTGGTCATTCAGCAATACGTTTTTCAGACTCATTAAACGGAGAATGGGTAGATGTGGTTTTTAACTATGGAACCTTCGAATTTTCAGATGATTTTTATGTGAAATTTGCGCAGGGAAGGTTGAATTACATGCTGGATATTCAAGAGTTCAGTACGTTTTACAGACAGTATATTCTTTCTGGTCGTGGGATTTTAGAAAATGAACTTCTGTTGAATGCGCAAGAGAAACAGCATTTATTCGACTTACTCATGGAGAATGCAAAGGATGAAAATAAGTATTTTCGATACGATTTTTTTTACGACAATTGTTCAACGCGTATTCGAGATATTTTGGTGAGGGCTTTCCCCGAAATTCAACTTACCACTACACAAATTGTTCGTCCAACCTTTCGCAAAACCATTGATCTCTATTTGACTAAATTGGGTTGGGCTGATTTTGGAATTGACCTTGTTTTAGGGTTGCCATGTGATCGCCTTCCTTCAGACAGAGACATAGAATTTCTTCCCGATAGCTTATATAAATCAGCGCGTCAATGGAAATACAACGGCAGAAAACTATTGGGTCCAACGGATGAATTGTTGCCTTTTGATGAGAGTCAAATGAACATGAATGAAAATGGAGAGATTATTCGAATTAAGAACTATGAAAACCCTGCTAAGAAATGGATGTGGATTGTGGGATTGTTTTTTGGATTGTTTAGTTTATATCAGTTGGTTTTGCTGAGGAAACGCATTGGCTTTTTAGTGATTGACAGAATTTTTTTATTCATACTTGGTTTTCTTGGATTGGCACTTTTGTGTATGTGGTTCTTAACAGATCACAATGCTACTAAATGGAATTTAAATGTGTTGTGGGCTAGCCCAATACTATTAGTGCTTGCCTTTCATTCACTTCAAAAATCGAAACCTTGGTTTTCAATTTTGCTCATGGTTCAGCTTGCTTTGGTTATTTTGGTTGCTTTGGGAACACTTTTCCCCACCATCTCTCCACAATATTTTAACTCGTCAATTTTACCATTGGCATTGGCAGAAATGGTAGTGTTAATCCGGGTCATTCTAATTCGAAAAAAATTAGGTATCCACCATTATATTTGAATGATGTTTAGATCTATTCGATTCATACTTTTCCTTGTGGTCACGGCATGTGTCGTTGCATGTCGGAAGAATGAACCAACTACCATAGAATCGAAATGGGCGGCGCCAGTGGCGTATGGTGAATTTGCCCTTGATGATTTTTTTTCGGGTGATGTCCTGTATTCAGATGCGAACGGCGTTTGGAATTTAAGATTTATTAAGGATTTGGCAGGCTTTGGTCTAGATACGCTACTTGCTATTCCTGATACCACAATTTCGAGAAAATTCGTGGTTCCTTTAACTGGCGGTCCATTCAACGTTCCACCAAATGCCAATATCATTAACCAAACAGAGAACACGAACATTGCCATGAATGGAGTAGGACTGCGTGAAGTGATTTTGGCAAGTGGTAAATTGAAGTATACCCTTAAGTCATACGTGGGTGCTTCTCTACAATGTATATATACCATTGATGGTTTAACCAACAGCGGAGTAGCTACCGTTCTAACTGTAGACACAGAGCCTGAAACGGCCTCTGGTCCTAATATTCAAACGGGCGAGTTGGATTTAACGGGAATGACTTTGGATTTGTCAGGGCAAACAGGATTGGACTACAACAAATTGGTATCACATATACTCATTAAAACATCGCCCTTTGCTACGGGCGGACAGCCCATTTATGGTCAAGATTCTGTGCGAATTGATTTGACTTTCGAGAATCCAATTGTTGAATATGCAAGGGGATATTTTGGGAATGAAGAATATACCATTGACCAATTGGTGGTATTTGCAGAAGAAGGACAATTACCAAGTGGGGTGTTTAATATTGAACAGGCGTCAATGAATCTCGATGTTGATCATAAAATTGGGATGGATGCAATCATTTCAATTGATAATTTAACAGCATCAAGAACTTCCACAGGTCAGTCAGTGCAATTGATTGGTCCTGGCATTTATGACCCCATGTATTTAACTCGGGCGCTAGATATAAATGGAAACGTTATTGGAAGCACACACAGCATTGCTTTGAATCAGAGTAATTCAAATCTAACCTCATTCATGAGTTTGCTTCCAAACCAATTTCAATTTCAAGGGCAAATTCAAACCAATCCGTTTGGTAATGTTTCTGATGGAAATGATTTTTATTACAAAGATGATTTTACTCAAGCTAAACTTAGAATAGATGTTCCCTTATCTATCGCTGCCAGTGATCTAAGTTTTACCGATACGCTAACCTTACAACTTGAACCATCAATTGTCACCCCAACTGCCATTCGAGTGCAATTGGAAAATGAATATCCAATAGCCCTGACAGTGCATTTAAAAGACGCTAATAATGTGGATATTGCAAGTAACCTTGTTATTGCAGCCAATGCATCGAGTTCAATTTCAATTCCCATTACTCGCAATCAATGGAATACAATTGTGAACGATGATTTAATACTGTTGGAGGTGAATTTAAATACTCCGAACTTCCCCGCTAATGTGCAATTGTTGCAAGGCCAAAAGCTGAAAGTGAAAATACAGGCAGATGTTTTATTAAATGCTGAAATCGAGTGAAATTAATTTTATCATTTTTTCTTTCATTATTGCTTTTCACGGTACATGCTCAGCTTTCGTACCATGTTCTCAGCACTGCTGATACATCTGGCATGAGCTGCAATGGCATACTCTCTGTTCAAGGTCAAGCAGAGTTGGGGAGTAATTTTTTGCACAAACAACTCATTCAACCTTTTGTGATTGGTGGAACGGTAACATATGAAGATCGATATCAGTCGCTGAACACCATTGATTTGTTGGGATTAGCAGGTGGTGAAGCCTCAGCGTATGTTCGTTATTACGGTGGAAAGGATAGCCTGTTCAACACGAAGAAATTGGGTTTGATGATTCAGGCTGGTACACGCTATTGGATGAGTGGCACCATAGGCAAGGACGCATTTCAACTGTTATCCCTGGGAAATAGTGAGTTGGTTGGAGATACCGTTGACTTAAATACCATTCAAGCTGAGGCACTCGGTTACCAATTTATTGGAGGTGGAATTTTCGATAAACGAACGCTTAGTTTTTTTTCTGTATCACTTGTGAATGGGTTGTTTCATAACCAATTGCAAATGGGTTATCCCGCATTTTTTTATACATCTTCCCATGCAGACACATTGGAATTGTCATACAGCGGGCAGTATTGGCACACCCAACCAGAGCGCAGAACAAGCAACGGAATAGGAATCGTTTTCGATGGAGAATATAACTACTGCGCATCTCGGGGCATTGTTGGAAAGGAAATTTTGAGTTCAATCGGAATTCGAAATTTAGGATGGGTGAAATGGAATAGCAAACTTACCTTATTTGATTCAAGCTATGTTTGGACAG
>VGFR01000123.1 GCA_016868835.1 Bacteroidota bacterium
GATCCAGCTATGCGCTTCGGTTTGGAAGACTCCTCTTTTTCATCGTGTGTTGAACCGTTCTTCAAGGTTAGAATTAAAAAACGTTTGTCTTCCGTCTGCGTCATTTCTCCCTCAGATGCTCTGATCACGGTTCTATTTCCACCATTTTGATTGCGATGATCGTAAATAAGAATGTCTTTCAAGACACCGGTCTCAGGATTTTTATCCATAACTCGAATACTTACACCTTCTATTCCGTTGTAAAAAACACCATTTTCAATACTCAATGCGGGTCGTTGTTGAACAATACTGAAGAGAAGGGTTCGAAATTTTAAATTGGCAATTGGCCACATGTTGTTTGCGAAGAAAAATGATCCAAGTGAGAGCAGGAGCATGAGAACTACAAGTGGTCTGAAAATTCGAGACAATGACATTCCCGCACTTTTCATGGCTGTTAACTCGTTGTTTTCTCCCAATGCGCCGAAGGTCATGATACTTGACATAAGCACGGCAAGGGGAAGGGCCATATTTACTATCCGTGCCGAAGCATAAAAAATAAGTTCCAGTACTGTTGTTGCATTCAGTCCTTTACCCAATAGATCATCTAGGTACAGCCATATGAATTGCATTTCGAAAACGAACATGGCAATTAGAAAAGTAATTATGAAAGGTCCTACATAGGCCTTTAGCATCAAACGCGTTATTTTCGAGACAATTACCAACCTTGCAAAAATACTGACTATCTTGCCACCTCAAATCTGCAAAAATGAAAAAACTCTACTTCGTTGCTTTTATTCTGTTTTCAATAACAATTCAAGCTCAAGAACCGCGCACGTTTGTGGTTGAACCGAATACTTTTTGGTCGCATACGAGCTCATTGAATCTTCCTATTCAAGACACAAGGGAATTGTGGGACATGGCCAATGAGTCAGACAAAAATGGGACTTTACCGATTTATGGAAAAATCATTGAGTATCCTTTGAACTTATTGGAGTTGGGAAATTGGACTTACAATTCAAATGGTGATGCATTGATGACTTTTGTTGTAAAGAGTGAAGGTGCACTAGCTATGGATATCTTCTTCAATGAGTTTTACATACCTGAAGGAGCAGAGTTTTTTGTTTATTCTGCCGATAGACATTGGTTTGCAGGTCCGTTTAATCAGGAAGAAAATCAAGAATCGGGATTTTACAGAACACCAGAGGTGTACGGTGATGAATTGGTTTTTGAATACTTTGTACCGGCTGGTGTTATGGAAACGGCGAAACTTTCAGTTCGAGGGTTTGGTCACTACTTCCGATACGTTCATGATGATTTTTATGAGAGAGCTTCGGATCCTTGCGAAATTGACGTGAAATGTCCGGAGGGAGATAGCTGGGCAGACGAGATTCGAAGTGTGGTTAAACTCAGTATTCCAGCCGGTGGTGGAGTTGGTTTGTGCACCGGTACTTTGGTAAACAATACATCTTATGATTGTACAAAATATGTATTAACTGCGATGCACTGCACAGAGGAGTCAACTACTTCAGATTTTGCTCAAGTTGTTGTGCGATTCAATTATCAGCGCAATTCGTGTGGAAGTGGAATTAGTGCAAGCGCTCAGCAAAAAACGGGAACCAATAGACGTGCAGATTCAAATGATGGTGGCGGTGCCTCAGGTAGTGATTTCTGTTTATTGGAAATGACCCAAGCTATACCTGCAACATGGAATGTGTATTATGCCGGATGGGATGCCTCTACTACAACACCTACAGCATCTTCAGAGGGTTGGAAGGCCATTTGTATTCATCATCCTGCCGGAGATGTAAAGAAAATTTCAACTGCAGGCACTTTGGTTTCTGGAACTTGGCAAGCTGCTGGAAATCACTGGAGAGTGAATTGGATTCAAACGGTTACCAATTGGGGTGTTACGGAAGGGGGCTCTTCGGGGTCGCCCATTTTCAATAAAGATCACCGCATCATAGGAACTTTAACTGGAGGTGGATCATATTGCGATACGCCTACCGCGCCTGATTATTATGGTAAAATGGACAAGCACTGGACAGGTAATCCGAATCCATCGAATGAAGATTTGGTTGATTGGCTTGATGCGGCAGGAACCGGATTGCAGCAAATAGACGGTTCTTATGTTGGATCTTCACTTTCACAGCCTTGTTTCGGGGTGGTGAACGTGGAAGAGAATATTGCATTCCAAGACGTTACCATTTTTCCTTCACAGGTGACCTCAGAATTATCTATTCAATGTGATCGCTTTGATGCTTTGAAAGGCTATACAATTTACACCCAAGATGGTAAACAAATTTTGAATGGCAGTTTCAATTCAACACGCACCATGCTTTCTCTAGAAAATTTAGCAAGTGGTATGTATTTCATTCAAATTCAGAGAAAAGACGGCTCGGCATTTAACAAAAAGTTTATTAAGTTGTAATGTTTTTTCATTCGCGACCACAAACTTGGGAAGTTTTATTTCGTGAGCAAGAGCAGCAGGAATATTTTCAAGATTTGGAGAAACAAATTGAGGAGGCGTATGCCTCCTCAATTTGTTTTCCACCACGCCAACATATTTTCCGCGCGTTTGAATTGTGCTCTCCTGAAAATTTAAAGGTGGTCATTCTAGGCCAAGATCCATATCATGGACAAGGGGAGGCCAATGGACTTGCATTTGCTGTTAATGTGGGAGTGAAAATTCCGCCCTCATTGCGAAACATATTCAAAGAATTGGAATCGGAATTTGAATTCGACTTAAATAGAAAGACTGATTTAATTCATTGGGCGGAACAAGGCGTGCTATTATTAAACTCAGTCTTAACCGTTCATAAGGATATGCCCGGTAGTCATTCAAAAATGGGATGGGAAATTTTCACCGATGCCACAATTTCGTTTATTTCTGAGAATTGCAAGCAGGTGGTTTTTGTACTTTGGGGTGATTATGCACGAAGAAAAAAAACGTTGATTCAAGGTCAAGAACATTTCATTATTGAAAGCGCTCACCCCTCACCATTGGCCGCTTATCGCGGTTTTTTTGGTTCGAATCCTTTCGGTAAAATTAATTCGTATTTGCTACAGACGCATCAACAGCCGATTGCTTGGTAATGGATTCCAAGGACTCAAGAAGCAATTGAGCCGTTTTGTCTGAAGCTCCGCCATCTCCAAGTTTCATTCTGAGTTCTTGGTACGAGGCAAGAATATGTTCTCTTTTCATTCCACCATTTAAAATCGCATCAAGTTCCTGACTTGCTTGATTGAGATTCCATTCAAATTGAATGAGTTCGCGAACAGCTTCTCTGTCTAACAATAAATTCACAAGAGAAATGAATTTGATTTTTACCAATTGCTTTGCAATGAAATATGAAATTGGATTTGCCTTGTAACAGACAACTTCGGGACAATTGAGCAAGGCGGCTTCCAATGTGGCTGTGCCACTGGTAACCATTGCAGCCTCAGCAGCCTCGAATAAATCATAAGTCACACCAAAAACAAGTTTGGTCTTTTGTTCGCCAATTAACGATTGATAAAATTCTGGGCGAAGTGAAGGGGCTCCAGCAATGATGAATTGATAATTCGGATATTTCAGTTCTAGTTTCAGCATGACTTCAAGCATGCGTTTTACCTCTTGCTTCCTACTACCCGGAAGTAGCGCAACAATAGGCCTATCATCTAGTTGGAATTGGGTACGAAATGAATTGGATTCGAGTCGCTTTCTTTTTTTTACCTCGTCTAGTAAGGGGTGCCCTACAAAGTGAACATCCATTCCTTTTTTGGAATAGAATTCTTTTTCGAAAGGCAAAACAGCAAAGAGCTCTGTGACATTTTTTTTGATTTGATGCACGCGATTTTCTTTCCAAGCCCAAATCTGAGGGGCAATGTAATAGTACACAGGAATGCCCATTTCTTTTGCCCATTTGGCAATTCTTAGGTTGAATCCTGGATAGTCAATGAGCACAAGCGCGCTTGGTTTCTCTTCGCTAATTTGCTGCTTACATAGCTCAATGTTTTTGAAAATGGTTTTCAGGTTCTTCACAACTTCCCAAAAACCCATGAATGCCAGATCGCGGTAATGCTTTCGAATTTCTACACCTTCTTGTTCCATCAATTCGCCACCCCAACCCATGAGCTTCAGTTCTGGATTGGCCCGAAGTAATGCTGCAGCCAAATTGCTAGCATGTAAATCTCCGGAGGCTTCACCAGCAATAAAAAATAACTTGTCACTCATGGTTAATACAAGTAAACAGCCACAGGAACAGAGACAATAACCACTGCTAAAATTCCTTTGCAGAATTCATAATATTCTTTTCGAATCATAATGAAAAAGATCACAACATCAATCAAAATGCTCACGGTAACTAATTTGTCGTGAAAGGTATCTGTGCCTTCCACCAAGGTTTCAATAAACCTTCCGAATGAAACATCTTGAACTGCGGCGATGAACATGCCGAATATTAAAAAACCAAAACACGCCCCGAGAATTCCCGCAGCAATTCCCCAAAGCATGTGGTCGAATTTATGTTTTCTTAAATTTCCCATTGTTGAATATGTTTTAACGTGTGGTAAGCAGTAAGGTCGTATTGCACGGGCACCACCGAAACGTAATTTTGTGCAAGCGCAAATTCATCGGTGTCATCTCCCTGATCGTGGTTGTGAAATTCTCCAGTTAACCAATAATAATCTTTTCCACCGGGGTCTTTTCGATGTTCAAACCAGTCGTCCCAAAACGCTTCTGCTTGTCTGCAATATTTAATTCCTTTAATTTCTTCTATTGCACATTTTGGAAAATTCACGTTTAAACAAAATCCAACGGGTAGGTGCGTATCATTTAAGGTAGCTTGAATAATCTTTGATCCAAAATGCATTGCCCCTGAGAAATCAGCATCTGAAGCATAATCCAGTAATGAAAATCCAATGCTTGTTACTCCCTCCATTGCACCTTCTATCGCCGCAGACATGGTTCCGCTGTAGAGAATATTTGTTGCTGAGTTGTTTCCATGATTAATTCCACTCAGGACCAAATCTGGCTTTTGTTTTAAGACCTGCGAAATACCGAACTTCACGCAGTCAGCAGGAGTGCCAGAACATGCGAAGGCTTTCACATCTTCGCCGAATATAGTGCTTTCAGTTAC
>VGFR01000124.1 GCA_016868835.1 Bacteroidota bacterium
ATTGGGGTATCTCCAAGTAGAAAAAGAATAAAGACGTTCGTTGCTCTCAATGTAACATCAACTTATGTTACGCTTCGCTTCCCATTGAGAGTAGCAACAATTAAATAAAAAACAAATAATATGGCGAAAGAAGTAGCTGGTTTTGTAAAACTGCAAATTAAAGGAGGAGCCGCCAACCCTGCACCACCTGTTGGACCTGCGTTAGGTTCGAAAGGTGTGAATATCATGGAGTTCTGTAAGCAATTCAATGCTAGAACACAAGATAAAGCTGGGAAAGTGTGTCCCGTTTTGATTACCGTGTACAAAGACAAGAGCTTTGACTTCGTAATTAAGACCGCTCCTGCCGCCGTTCAACTTTTAGATGCTGCCAAGGCCAAAAATGGTGCTGCAGAACCTAATCGTCAGAAAGTGGGTAGCGTAACTTGGGAACAAGTGCGTGCAATTGCAGAAGACAAGATGCCTGATTTGAACTGCTTTACTATTGAATCTGCGATGAGCATGGTTGCTGGTACTGCAAGAAGTTTAGGTATTCAAGTAACCGGTGAACGTCCTTTCTAATCTAAAGAGGTAAAAAGAAATGGGAACCCTCAGTAAAAAAATGAAAAATGCTCTGACACAGTATGACAACACAAAGTTATACGTACTGCCGGAAGCAGCATCAATTGTGAAGAAAATTTCTAACACAAAATTTGATGCATCTGTGGATCTTGCCGTTCGCCTCGGAGTGGACCCGAAGAAATCCAACCAAATGGTTCGTGGAACTGTATCACTTCCTCACGGAACTGGTAAAGACGTGCGCGTTCTTGTTTTATGCACTCCTGACAAGGAGGCTGAAGCAAAAGCAGCAGGTGCAGACCACGTAGGATTATCCGAGTACATTGACAAGATTAAGGGCGGATGGACCGATGTTGACGTTATCATTACCACTCCAAGTGTAATGGGCCAAGTTGGTGCTTTAGGTAGAATCCTCGGTCCTCGGGGTTTAATGCCTAACCCCAAAACGGGAACAGTTACAATGGATGTTGGAAAAGCTGTTACAGAAAAGAAAGCTGGAAACATTGATTTTAAAGTAGACAAAGCAGGTATTGTTCACGCAAGTATTGGTCGTGTATCTTTTGATGCAGACAAACTAGCTGAAAATGCAAGCGAATTGGTTTCTACTCTAATCAAGTTAAAGCCTTCTGCTGCAAAAGGTACTTATTTGAAGAGCATTTATATGTCAAGCACAATGAGTCCTAGTGTTCAAATTGAAACTAAATCAGTGAGCTAATCGCTGGTATAATCGGAAAGTACTTTATGACAAAAGATCAGAAGAACGCGGAAATTGTTGAGCTCGTTGAGATGTTGAGCAGCGCTCCTATTCTCTACATTGCCGACACGTCTTCCTTAAATGCCGAAGCTACCAGCAATTTGCGTCGTGAATGCTTCAAGCAAAACATTGGCCTTCGCGTGGTGAAAAACACCCTGTTGAAGAAAGCAATGGAACGGATTGAAGGAACGGATTATAGTCCGTTGTACGAAGCTTTACATGGCAACAGTGCCATCATGACTTCGACCATCGCGAATGCTCCGGCTCGACTAATTAAGGATTTCAGAAAAGCGGGTGACAAACCTTCATTGAAGGGTGCACTCATTCAGGAAGATTGCTATGTTGGTGATCATCTTCTTGATACTCTTGTTGCCATTAAGAGCAAAGAAGAGTTGATTGGAGATATCATTGGAATGCTTCAAGCCCCAGCACGAAATATTATTTCGGCACTTCAAGCAAAAGCAGAAAAATCAACCAAAGAAGCGCCAGAAGAACAAAGCGCGTAATTTGTTCATATTAAAGAAACGTTATAAAATCAAATAAAATGGCAGATTTGAAAGCTATGGCGGAAAGCCTAGTTAACCTAACAGTAAAAGAGGTTAACGAATTAGCCACTATTTTAAAAGACGAGTATGGCATTGAACCAGCTGCTGCTGCAGTGGTTATGGCTGCTCCTGGTGCAGGTGGTGGTGCTGCTGAAGAAAAAACTTCATTCGATGTAGTTTTAACTGACGCTGGTGCAAACAAACTTGCAATCGTTAAATTAGTGAAAGATCTAACTGGTCTAGGCTTGAAAGAAGCAAAAGACGTAGTAGATAAAGCTCCATCTCCTTTGAAGAGCGGTGTTTCAAAAGACGAAGCAAATGCTTTGAAAACACAACTTGAAGAAGCAGGAGCAAAAGTTGAGATCAAATAAGATTCAATGCTCATAGTTTAGGCCTCCCTACGGAAGGCCTAAACTTGTTTATTTTTGCCAACGGAATGCCGTTGGCGTATGTGTGTAAGGAATTTTAACCTCTAAATTATTATACTTTGGCAACGCTAAAGCAACTATCAAATCGAACTAACTTTAGTTCCGCGAAGAATTTTTACGAATACCCTGATTTCCTTGAGATCCAGCTGGCTTCGTTCAAAGAATTTTTCCAATTAGAAACGAACCCTGAAAATAGAATTTCAGAAGGTTTATTCAAAGTATTCGCTGAAAACTTCCCAATTACGGACACTCGAAATCAGTTCGTATTGGAATTTCTAGATTACTTCATTGACCCCCCCCGTTACACCATTGATGAGTGTATTGAAAGAGGTTTAACGTACAGCGTTCCTCTCAAAGCTAAATTGAAATTATATTGTACTGACCCAGAACACGAAGACTTTGAAACCATTGTTCAAGACGTTTACCTGGGTACAATTCCATATATGACACCGCAAGGTTCATTTGTAATCAATGGCGCTGAACGTGTTATTGTATCGCAATTGCACCGCTCACCCGGTGTTTTCTTTGGTCAAAGTAGACACGCAAACGGTACCAAATTGTACAGTGCGCGTATCATTCCATTCAAAGGTTCTTGGATAGAATTCGCGACAGACATTAACAATGCCATGTATGCGTATATTGACCGTAAGAAAAAATTACCTGTAACCACGCTTCTACGCGCTATCGGTTATGAAACCGATCGTGAAATCCTTGAAATATTCAACCTCGCTGAAGAAGTAAAAGTTTCTAAAGCGGGTCTTAGTCGTGTTGTAGGTCGAAAACTTGCCGCACGTGTACTCAAGGTTTGGATTGAAGATTTCGTTGATGAAGATACATCAGAGGTGGTATCTATTGAACGAAATGAAATGATCTTAGATCGTGACACGATTCTCGAAGAACATCACATTGATATCATTGTAGATAGTGGCTGTAAAGTGGTTGTTCTTCATAAAGAAGAATCCAACTCGGCTGATTTCACTCTGATTCACAACACGCTTCAAAAAGATACAACCAACTCTGAAAAAGAAGCCGTTGAATATATCTACCGTCAATTGCGTAATGCAGAGCCACCAGATTTGGAAACTGCACGCGGTGTAATCGACAAGTTGTTCTTCTCAGAACAACGTTATGACCTAGGTGAAGTTGGTCGTTTCCGTATTAACCGCAAACTTGGTTTAGCAGTAGACGGGAATCAACGCACCTTGACCAAAGAAGATATTTTGAGCATCATTCGCTATTTGATTGAATTGGTGAATTCAAAATCTGAAGTTGATGATATTGACCACTTGTCTAACCGTCGTGTTCGTACAGTTGGTGAACAGTTATACAATCAGTTCGCAGTGGGTTTAACTCGCATGGCCAGAACCATTCGCGAGCGTATGAATGTTCGTGATAACGAGGTCTTCACTCCTATTGACTTGATCAATGCAAAAACACTGAGCTCAGTAATTAATTCTTTCTTCGGAACGAATCAATTGTCTCAGTTCATGGACCAAACCAACCCACTTTCCGAAGTGACTCACAAGCGCCGTATGTCGGCTCTTGGTCCAGGCGGTCTCTCCAGAGAACGCGCTGGTTTCGAGGTTCGTGACGTACACTACACTCACTACGGTAGATTGTGTACCATTGAAACTCCTGAAGGACCAAACATTGGTTTGATTTCTTCACTTTGTGTTTACGCAAAAATTAACAAACTCGGTTTCATTGAAACCCCATACCGTAAGGTTCAAAACGGTAAGGCAGATATGGCCAATGATGGTGTCATCTACTTAACTGCGGAAGACGAAGACAACAAGAGCATTGCTCAAGCTGTTGCCGAATTGGATGAAAAAGGCAACTTCCTTACCGAGCAAGTAAAAGCACGTAATGAAGGTGACTTCCCATTGATTTCTCCAAAAGAAATCGCATACATGGACGTTGCTCCGAATCAGATTGCATCTATTGCGGCTTCGTTGATTCCATTCTTGGAGCACGATGACGCCAACCGTGCATTGATGGGATCAAACATGATGCGTCAGGCCGTTCCACTTCTTCGCCCAGAAGCACCAATAGTAGGAACTGGTCTTGAAAAGCATGTTGCAAAAGACTCTCGTGTACTTCTTACTGCTGAAGGCGATGGTGTGGTTGAATATGTAGATTCTGAAGAGATTCGAATCAAATACAAGCGCAATGAGAACGATGAATTAGTGAGCTTTGATAGCGCAACTAAATCGTACAGCATTCGCAAATTTGGTAAAACCAACCAAAGTATGTGTATCAACCTTCGTCCACTTGTGAAGAAAGGTGATAAAGTGATTGAAGGTCAAATCATGGTTGAAGGTTACGCTACAAGACAAGGAGAATTAGCTTTAGGTAGAAACCTGAAAGTGGCCTTCATGCCATGGAAAGGGTACAACTTCGAGGATGCGATTGTTATTTCTGAACGCGTAGTTCGTGACGATTGGTTTACTTCGTTACATATAGACGAGTATAATACTGAAGTTCGCGACACCAAGCGCGGTGTAGAAGAACTTACTTCTGATATTCCGAACGTAAGTGAAGAAGCAACCAAGGATTTGGATGAAAATGGTATTATTCGCGTGGGTGCTGAAGTAAAAGAAGGGGATATCCTCATTGGTAAGATTACTCCAAAAGGAGAAACTGATCCAACACCTGAAGAAAAACTTCTACGTGCGATCTTCGGTGAGCGTGCAGGTGACGTGAAAGATGCTTCTTTGAAAGTTCCACCAAGTGCTAGCGGTGTTGTAATTGACAAAAAACTTTTCTCTCGCACAGTGAAAGAGAAAAAAGTAAAAAACAACACA
>VGFR01000125.1 GCA_016868835.1 Bacteroidota bacterium
TATCAAGTTTGGATGCTACAGACGAAACTCCAACGAACAATGCTATGAATAAAGGAATTGTATATTCAACTGATGAATATGGTCATGATGACGAAGCTGGTCTTGATTTAGAGATTACTCCTCGTGATAGCGATACTTCTGCTGGAGAATTTGATCCAACAGGTTATGGTGCGTTCTACACTGTACCTAACCCAGGTTCAATGGCCTATGGAGTAACTGCTTGGTTTGGACCAACCACAGATGATTTGGCTGAGTTCTCTGCTATTTTATTTGAAGGTTCTCCAAATGACGCACTCGTACTAGCAGCTCAAGACTACACAGTTGATCCAACATGGGTAAACACTGGATACCAGTACTTCCCTTATGATGCACCAGTTGATCTTCTTCCTGGCACCGCTTATTTCGGAGCTGTGTTGAATGAAAACACTTCACCTCTTGAATTAACTATCGCCGCGGATAGCGATTCTGATAATGACAATTCTACTGCAGTTTACGAAATTGCTGGTGATGGCACATTTGTTTGGTTTGGTAGCCAAAACTGGTCTCCGGCTGTTCGCTTAATTCTTTCTGAGCGTGTTTCTGTTGATGAAATCAACTCTGAGAATTTAAGTTTCTTCCAATTAGCACCAAACCCTGCTGTGGATGTAACTCGCGTTAATTTTGAATTGAAAGCAAACAGCAACGTAGCGTACGAAGTACGTGATGTGAATGGTAAGTTAATTTCATTCTCAAATATGGGTAAATTCAGTGCTGGTAAAAATTCATTTGATTTGAACGTTACTTCATTCGAAAATGGAAACTACATGGTTTCTTTGGTCATTGACGGAAGCCGCATGTTTACCAAAGTTTTAAATGTTGTGAGATAATCTCATTTCATCAATCAAAAAAAAGCCATCGAATCGATGGCTTTTTTTGTGACTAATTATTTACAAGTATGCGAAACTTTGGTTGGTATGAGTTGAATTTCGAAGTAAATTTGCAATGCAAAAAATAAGAATCTATGAGTAAAGTATTCGATCTTGAAATGATCAAAAATCACTACAACAGACTTGCTAATCGCGTTGAAAAAGCAAGAGCTGTAGTTGGTAAACCCCTAACCCTAAGTGAGAAAATTTTATATGCTCACCTGTGGGAAGGTGAACCCAAACAAAAATTTGATCGCGGCGCTTCATATGTAGATTTTGCACCAGACCGTGTGGCCATGCAAGATGCAACGGCGCAGATGGCCTTGCTTCAATTTATGCAGGCGGGCAGGAAACAAGTTGCTGTTCCATCAACTGTACATTGTGATCACCTCATTCAAGCACGTGTTGGTTCAAACAATGACTTAAGTGATGCCTTATTGAAAAACAACGAGGTTTATAATTTCTTATCCTCTGTCTCAAACAAATATGGAATTGGATTTTGGAAACCCGGCGCTGGTATCATTCACCAAGTGGTTTTAGAAAACTACGCCTTTCCGGGTGGAATGATGATTGGAACCGACTCACATACCGTGAATGCCGGCGGTTTAGGTATGATTGCAATTGGTGTTGGTGGTGCAGATGCGATGGACGTAATGGCTGGAATGGCTTGGGAATTAAAATTCCCAAAATTAATCGGTATAAAATTAACTGGTGAACTCAATGGCTGGTGTTCTGCAAAAGATGTTATTCTTAAAGTTGCGGGAATACTCACAGTGAAAGGCGGAACAGGTGCAATTGTGGAATATTTCGGAGAAGGAGCTAAATCTCTTTCATGCACAGGAAAGGGTACTATTTGCAACATGGGAGCTGAAATTGGAGCCACCACTTCAACATTTGGTTATGATGATAGCATGGAGAGATACCTTCGCGCTACAGGCAGAGCTGAGGTTGCAGATTTAGCTAACGGCATTCGCGAGCACTTAACCGGTGACCAAGAAGTGTATGCAAATCCAGAAATGTATTTCGATCAGGTTATTGAAATCAACCTATCTGAATTAGAGCCCCATTTGAATGGTCCCTTTACTCCAGATTTAGCCACGCCTATTTCAAAAATGAAAGAAGAGGCTGCAAAAAACGATTGGCCAACGAAGGTAGAAGTTGGTTTAATTGGGTCATGTACAAATAGTTCTTACGAAGACATTTCACGTTCTGCCAATTTAGCTAAACAAGCCATAGAATTGGGTATTGAACCTAAGGCTGAGTTCAGTATTACTCCAGGTTCTGAATTGGTGCGTTACACCATTGAACGCGATGGACTCATTGACATCTTCAATAAAATGGGTGCAAAGGTTTTTGCCAATGCATGCGGTCCGTGTATAGGCATGTGGGCAAGAGTTGGTGCTGAGAAAAAAGAAAGAAATACCATTGTCCACTCTTTCAACAGAAACTTCTCAGCCAGACAAGACGGTAACCCAAACACACTTGCTTTTGTTGGATCACCAGAACTAACTACAGCATTAGCTATTGCTGGAGATTTAACTTTCAACCCTATTACAGATACCCTAACCAACTCAAAAGGAGAACAGGTAAAACTTGCCCCACCGGTTGGTGAAGAACTTCCAACACGCGGATTTGCCGTTGAAGATGCCGGATATCAGGCACCAGCTGAAGATGGAAGTCAAATTAGTGTTGAGGTAAATCCAAATTCTGACCGTTTGCAATTGCTTGATGCTTTCGCGGAATGGAATGGTGAAAACATTCAAAATGCACGCGTATTGATCAAAGCGAAGGGTAAATGTACCACTGACCACATATCCATGGCGGGCAAATGGTTAACCTATCGCGGACACCTTGACAATATTGCGAACAACACTTTGATTGGTGCTACTAACTTCTTCAATGGAGAGCAAAACAAAGTTAAAAATCAAATTACTGGAGAATACGGCGAAGTGCCCGCTGTTCAGCGCGCATACAAAGCAGCCGGTATATCTACAATTGTTGTAGGAGACCAAAACTATGGCGAAGGATCTTCGAGAGAGCACGCGGCCATGCAACCAAGACATTTGGGGGTTCGTGCTATTCTAGTAAAGAGCTTTGCACGTATACATGAAACAAATTTGAAAAAGCAAGGCATGTTGGCGCTGACCTTTTCGAATGAAAGTGATTACGATAAAATTCAAGAGAATGACACCGTTAATTTCTTGGACTTAACACATTTTGCTCCTGGTCAAGCTTTAACTCTTGAACTTGTTCATGAAGATGGTTCGAAAGAAAACATTTCCGTGAATCACACCTACAATGCGCAACAAATTGAATGGTTCAAAGCAGGTGGTGCATTAAATTTAATTCGTAAATCATTGAAATAATTAACATGAAAAATTACGTTTCACTTTTTATTACGTTTTCAATTCTTCTCTTTTCTTGCTCAAGCAATCAAGCTGAAAATGCAGTAAATAAAACAGAAAATACAACAACAGAGATTGTTGATGGCACTTCGAAAACAGAAGTAAAATTGGCCATTACTGGTATGATGTGCGCCCATGCGTGTGGCGGAAAAATTCAGCAGGATTTGCAAGCTACCGCTGGTGTTAAGTCTACTTCATTGGACTTCATTGATGGTCGAGAACAGAATGTAGTTACTGTTGAGATCGATGCCAATACCATTCAACCCGAAAAATTATCTGAAGTAGTTCATGCTATTGCAGACGGGAAATATCATGTAGTAAGTATGCAAACCATTGTTCACAAAGCATCTTAATGACTGCTGAATCATTGCAAATTCGGGTTCGTCAACTGGCAACTGTCTCCCTTGTTTGCATGTTCTTAATTGTTATTGCAGGTAGTTTCGTTCGAATTACAGGCAGTGGAATGGGCTGCCCAGATTGGCCCAAGTGTTTTGGTTATTATATTCCTCCTACTGAAGAAAGCACGATTCGATTGGAAGAAGGCAGGACCTATTCGAAAGGTCAAATGATCATCTACAATGATACGCTTTGGATTGCAGATAACTCGTTTCAATTTTCATCTCATTTTTGGTCGGAAAATAAAACGAATAAGCTGCTAAAGCCCTACCCCAAGCATCAATATGCCGTATTCAATGTTTTTCATACTTGGACCGAATATATTAATCGATTGCTCACAGCATTTTTAGGTCTTCCTATTTTTATACTTGTGGTGTTGAGTTATCTTCTTTCTCGGAAAACGAAAAATTACAAATACGTTCTCTTATCTTCCTTTACTGTTCTCATGATTCTCTTTGAGGCCTGGCTTGGCAAACTTGTAGTGGATAAGAATCTAGCTGGCTCACAGATTACGCTTCACATGATAGGTACTCTGGGTATATTATTTAGCCTTGTCATGCTTATTGTGCAAACTTCCAAAGCAAAAGGCATTCTCGTTTCGAAAACATACCAAAGATCACTTTGGCTCTTGTTATTCATGGTTGTTTTCCAAATTCTCTTAGGAACTCAAGTTCGTGAAATTGTAGACATCGCATATGACAACCATTTAGATCGAAATCTGTGGCTTTCTTTTTTATTGGATAATGAAAATGCTGCGTTTAAAATTCATCGCAGTTTTTCATGGTTCATTGTTATTGCTGCCGCCTTCCTATTTTTTCAGTATCAACGATTCAAACAACCACGAGCTCAAGTGAAATTGATATTAATGTTAATTGCGACAGAGATTTTAATTGGAATTACCTTATCCTATTTCAATTTCAACATAATACTTCAACCTGCACACTTACTACTCTCAATGTGTTTAAGCGCTGCAATCATGTATGAAATTCAAATCACTCGAAAAAATGAATCTTCACGTTAAACTGAAAACGCTAATCAGTTTGCTTGTTTTCTTCTTGGTGACTTTATTCGTCGAAGCTCAATTGACATTTTGGGATTTAAACATTACCCATGCGGCTCCTTGTTTCGTTGAAGTTGACCCCATTCATTCTCCGCTAAGCCATTACAGATTGCAATTAATTCGTTCTCAAAACACGTGGTATGCTGTTGGTGACGGCACTGGCTTGGTCTATCAAAAAAATGCAGACGGCACATGGAATCGTCTAGACAGCACTCGCTTCGGAGGATATCATTTTGGCGCAAGCTTATTCGAATTCAATAACAATATTATCAAATATGGTGGATATGGATTTTGGAGAAATAACGGATACTTTGTGAA
>VGFR01000126.1 GCA_016868835.1 Bacteroidota bacterium
CTTGATGCAGAACGGCGGAAATTGGAATGGGAATCAGTTAATGACTGACGCGAATTATTTTCAAGAAATGATTACGCCCTCACAGAACCTGAACAACTCATACGGATACCTGTGGTGGTTAAACGGACAAAGCGATTATATGGTGCCTGGGTCGCAATTGGTTCTTCCCGGTATGTTGTTTCCTCATGCTCCAACTGATGTATACGCTGCATTGGGAAAGAACGGTCAATTTTTGAATGTGAGTCCAGCCTATGGATTGGTGTTCGTGCGATTAGGCAATGCGCCGGACAATTCTTTGGTTCCATTTTTATTGAATGATCAGATTTGGGAGAAGTTGAATTATGTGATGTGCACGCCAGTTGTTGAGAATTCCGAGGAGAATTTCATGTTGAATCAGACGGCTACTTCGGTAAGGATTAACTGGCCAGGAAAAGCGTTTACTTGCGAAGTTTACGATTCAAAAGGAAATAAAATAATAAGTCATGAATCCCGAATATCTGAGGAAATCAGCACCACTCAACTTCCCTCTGGATTGTATGTGATTCGTTGTTCAAGTGGAAGCAATATGGCAACGAGGAAGGTTGTTATTAGATAAAAAAAGAAAAGAAAGGGGAAGAATATACTTCGCACGAATGTCTTCGGCGAATTCAGTATACTCTTAAATGATCAATTACAAACAATCAATTCTACAGATTCAACCAAGCGAATTCAAATCAGAGACATTTAGTTCACAGAGTTCTTCACTAATTTCGAAAAAAAAACATTTGAAACAGCTTCTCTCTATAATTGCCTTTATCTTTTTAAACAGCTCGCTTCTTTTTGCACAAACGCTGAATGACTTGTCTTTTGGGACCGACACTACCCTTGAACTTGTTACTTGGAATATTGAACACTTCCCTAAAAACGGGGACATTACCGTGAATTACGTCCAACAAATTATCGAAAACATTGACGCTGACATATACGCTTTTCAAGAAATCGATGACACGGTTTCCTTTAAATACTTGTTAGCAGATTTGCCTCAATATCACTACTACTTCATGACTTCATATTATGCTGGATTGGCGTTCATTTACAAACCTGAGGTTATTCAAATTAATGATATTTATGAAATCTATACCTCTTACCCCTATTGGAATCCTTTCCCCCGCTCTCCGAAAATCATGGACTTCAACTTCGACAATCAAAATTTCTTCGCTATAAATAACCATTTCAAATGTTGTGGAGATGGCTACCTGAATGCGGCTGATTCAGATGATGAGGAAGCGAGAAGGTATTTGGCATCGAACCTTTTAAAAACCTACATCGATACGAATCTGCCCGATAAGAGTGTTTTTCTTCTAGGTGACCTCAACGACAGACTTACCGACCCAGCGCCCAACAATGTATTTATAAACTTCCTGAATGATACTGAAAACTACTTGTTCGCAGATATGGAAATTGCAACAGGAAGCAGTACGGGTTGGTCATACCCCTCTTGGCCCTCGCATCTTGATCATATTCTCATTACAAACGAATTGTTTGACGAGGTGCAGAATAGTTCGTATGAAATTAAAACGCTGAAAATTGAACAATACCTGCCAAATGGTTGGAGTGAATACGAGGCCAATGTCTCTGACCACAGACCCGTTGGCATAAAGATTCTTCCCAATAATTCTGTGCATCATAACGAAAGTGCAGAATTTAAATTTTCATTCTCAAACTATCCGAATCCTTGCTCGAATAGCACCACTTTTTCCTTCAATGAAATAAAAGAAACGAGCTCAATCGACATTTACGATTGTGCCGGATCATTTGTGAAAAGTGTGAACTTAAACATTGGAGAAAAGTCGAAGGAACTTGATTTAAACGATCGCGGCCCTGGGGTATACTATGCAAAACTGGTTTGTAATGGGACCACTCTGGGAGCTAGAAAAGTTGTGATCCTGCGTGAGGGATAGCAGAGAAAAGCCCGTAGCGGTTGTAAACCGCGAGGACTTGGAACGGATAGCCCGACCCGAAGGGGCACGCCAAAAAGAGAATAAAAAACGCATATAAACTGCTCGAAATCAAGATTTTCTTCTTATATTCGCGTCCCTTTTGGGCAGTGATAAGACGCTGAGTCACTGAAGAATAACTAACTCTTTCATTCCAAACGCGTGCCTTGGCGAATGAAATACAAATTAAACATGCCACATGGCAGAAAACGTAAACCCAGCTGAAGAAGCTGAAAACATTGTTCCATCAGTAGAAGGAACAGAGAACACAGAAGCTACTGCTCCTGTTGCTGCAGAAGAAGAAATTGCTGCAGAAGAACCACTAGAACTTTATAGCACCGCAGATGATGCCGCTTTCATGAATGAAAAGGGCGAATTCTCATGGGAAGCGTATGAAGCTGCTGGAGGTTATACAGACTCTGAGCGTCAACGCTATGACGAGTTGTATGAAAACACACTTTCAACCATTGCAGAGAAAGAAGTTCTTCAAGGAACTGTTGTTTCTGTTGGTAAAAAAGAAGTTGTAATCAACATTGGTTACAAGTCTGAAGGTGTTGTACCTGTTACTGAATTCCGTTACAACCCAGATCTAAAAGCTGGTGACAAGGTTCCGGTTTTCGTTGAGCAACAAGAAGACAAAAACGGACAATTGATTGTGTCTCACAAAACCGCTCGCTTATTCAGCGCTTGGGGTAATGTGAATAACGCACTTGAGTCTGGAGAAATCATTAAAGGTGAAGTTAAGTGTCGTACCAAAGGCGGTCTTATCGTCGACGTATTTGGTATTGAAGCTTTCTTACCAGGTTCACAAATTGATGTGAAACCTATTCGCGATTACGATGTGTACGTTGGAAAAATTATGGAATTGAAAGTTGTGAAAATCAACAACGAATTCAAAAACGTAGTTGTTTCTCACAAAGCACTTATTGAAGCTGAACTTGAAGAACAGAAAAAGCAAATCATGTCTGGTCTTGAAAAAGGTCAGGTATTGGAAGGTGTTGTTAAAAACATCACAAGCTACGGTGTATTCGTTGACCTTGGCGGCGTAGATGGATTAATTCACATCACTGACCTTTCTTGGGGACGTATTGTACACCCAGAAGAGATTGTTCAATTGGATTCTAAGATCAACGTGGTTATTCTTGACTTCGATGATGACAAGAAGCGTATTGCTCTTGGCTTGAAACAATTGACTTCTCACCCATGGGATGCTATGCAAGACACACTTGAAGTAGGTCAAAAAGTAAAAGGTAAAGTAGTAGTTCTTGCTGACTACGGCGCTTTTGTTGAACTGGCTCCAGGTGTAGAAGGTCTTATCCACGTTTCTGAAATGTCTTGGAGCTCACACCTTCGCTCAGCTTCTGATTTCTTGAAAGTTGGAGATGAAGTTGAAGCCGTTATTTTAAGCATGGAGAAAGAAGAGCGTAAGCTTAGCCTAGGATTAAAGCAATTGACCGCTGATCCGTGGGAAGGCATTGAAGCTCGTTTCCCAGTAGAAAGCAGACACAAAGCGAAAGTTCGTGCATTCACAACCTTCGGTGTGTTCTGTGAATTGGCTGAAGGCATTGATGGTCTTGTGCACATTTCTGATCTTTCATGGTCGAAGAAAATCAAACATCCTTCTGAATTCTGCGCTATTGGCGACGAGATGGAAGTTGTTGTTTTGGAATTGGACAAAGACGGTCGCAAGATTAGTCTAGGTCACAAGCAAGTTGAAGAGAATCCATGGGATGTATTCGAATCTGTATTTGTTGAAGGAACAAAACACCAAGGAACCATTGTGAAAAAAGAAGGTAACCACTCCATTGTGGCTCTTCCGTATGGTTTAGAAGGATTCTGCTTGAACAAGAACTTAAAGAAAGAAGACGGTTCACCTGCAAAAGTTGAGGATGTTTTGGATTTCATTGTTCTTGAATTCAACAAAAACCAACGCAAGATTGCCGTTTCTCATACACAAACATGGAAACCGGAAGAAATCACTGCGTCTGCAGATGCAAAACCAAAGCGTAGCGCTGTGAAAAAAGAAGACAACAATTCAGCTGTAAAACAAGTAAATTCTCAAGTTGAAAAATCAACTTTAGGAGATCTTGATGCACTTGCTGCATTGAAAGAGAAAATGGAAGGTGATGACAATGCCTAATTCCAACTCTTGATTGATATCAAAAAACCTCCTTCGGGAGGTTTTTTATTTTATCTTGCATAACATGATAAAAACGTGTTTTCTCTTAATTGGTATTGCCCTGTCTTCACTTGCTTTTGCACAGCGAAAGGTGGGCGATGTTGTAGATGAATTCAACGGTGTGAAGGTCTATTACAACGGAAGTGTTTCTCATGTTGGGGCACGAAATGTAAGTACCGACGGTTATAACATTGGATTGAAATACCAGTGCGTTGAATTTGTGAAACGATACTATTATGAATACTTCAATCATAAAATGCCCAATGCCTATGGACATGCCAAAGACTTCTATAATACCAGGTTCAAAGACGGACAACTGAATACCGAACGAAATTTGATTCAATATAAAAACGGAGGTGTTGGAATTCCTGAAACCCATGACCTGCTTGTATGGAAAGGAAATGAATGGAATCCATACGGACACGTTGCCATTGTAGTTAAAAACAACGAAAATAAAAGCATTGAGGTTATTCAACAAAATCCGGGTCCCAGCGCACCAAGCAGAATTACCATTCAATTGATTTTTACAGGAACCGGATATACCATTGACGATGAAGAAATTCTTGGCTGGCTTCATAAAAAATAGTGTTCTCATTGCCCTCATTGCATTGCAATGCCACACCGGTTTTGGTCAGAATTCGAAAATCAAAGTCATGTCATTTAACCTTCGTTACAACAACGCGAAGGATGGTGAATACAGCTGGCCGAACAGAAGCGAACGTGTAAAGCATTTTCTGTGGAGCGAAAGTCCCGACATAATTGGATTTCAGGAAGTATTACACAACGAAGTTCTTGAACTTGATCGCGCCTTGTTCAATTATAATTTTGAAAAGCGCCAATACGAACGCGTTGGTGTTGTGGACGGAAGACGGAAGAAAAATAGCT
>VGFR01000127.1 GCA_016868835.1 Bacteroidota bacterium
TGCAGCCAATAACCTCGCTTTAATTGGCGAGCCAAGGGGTGTAATTAATAAGCAAGATGTAGATTGGTATCAGGCATACCGAGACACGGTTTGGTCAAACATTCAAAATTTTGGAGAAACTACCTCATACAATCACAATGTAGGAGTGACCTATAAATTACCACTAGATAAGTTGCCATTTATCAATTTCATTAGTGCCGACGTGAGATATGGTGGAACATTCAGATGGGATAGAGCACCATTTACACAAGACACACTGGGTAATACCATTCAGAATAGCCGCCAATTGCAGTTCAATACCCAAGCAAATTTTGAGACCTTTTACAATGCCCATCCCCGCTTAAAACAAGCACTTACTGGTAAAAAGGCCGACTCAGGTAAAAAGGATAGTGGAAAGAAAGATGACCCGTCGAAAAAAGATGGATTTGGAGACGATTTATCCAAGAAAAAAGAAGAAAAGATAAACCCAGCCGATGTCGCATTGAGATTTTTAATGATGATTCGTTCGGTGAATGGAAGTTATTCAAAGAATGAAGGTATGCTTCTTCCGGGTTATGCAAACCGAACCAACATGCTTGGCTTCGATAACCAATTTGACGGACCAGGGGTTGGATTCTTGGTTGGTGAACAGAACAACGATTTATTGGGGAATATTACGGGAAGAAATTATGCATTGGTAGCCGCGCAAAACGGTTGGCTGGTTCAACAATCTACATTGAATGTGCAATACAATGAAACCTTCAATGAAACTTGGAATATTAAAACGAATCTTGAGCCATTTCGATATTTAAAAATTGAAATTGCAGCCAACCGCCAAGAGGGAAGAAACTACACCTCATTCTTCAGATATGACCCAACCGTTGATGATTACGCCTTTCAGTCTCCAATGGAAACAGGTAATTTCTCAGCATCTGTAATCACTTGGGCTTCAGCTTTTGTAAAAGATGATAAAAAGAATAACTATGCTTCGTTGAATTTCGATCAGTTAATAGATAACAGATATGTCATTTCTGAGCGATTAAATGCATTGAATTACCAATTGGATAATCCGAATGACTCTGGGTATTACGATGGATTTGGCGGGCTCTCTCAGCAGGTAGTTATACCTGCGTTTGTTGCGGCTTATACCGGAAGAGAAGCAAGTGAAGTTGCATTGAATCCGTTTCAAACCAAAGTTCAACCAAACTGGAAGATTTCATACGATGGTTTGACCAAGATTTCTGCAATTAAGAAATATTTCAAGCAGTTCAATGTGTCTCACAACTACAGGTCCACTGCAGCAGCGAGCTACGTAACAAATTTAAATTACCAGGAGTTTGATGGTAAGCCAACAGCGATAGATGCAAGCGTAGAGCAGAACTTTATTGTAAATAGACAAATTAACACATTTACTATCACCGAATCCATGGCGCCGTTCATAGGATTTGATATGACTTTGAAAACGAAAAAGGTAAATGACCCCCTTGTAAAGGTTGAATACAAGAGAGATAGAACGGTTGCACTTGGACTTTCAAATTATCAAATTACCGAAACAAAAAGTAACAGCTTTGTAATTGGTTTGGGTTATAAAATTACCGAAGTGCCAAATCCATTCGGAAAGAAAAAAGGAAGCAAGCTACCCGTAAAACTGTTAGATAAAACTACCATTAACATGCGTATCGATTTCACTATACGTGAAAACTTGACATTGATTCGTAAGATAGAGGAAAGACAAAATCAAGTTACAGCAGGTCAGACATTGTTTAGCATTAAATCAAGCTTTGACATGGCTGTAAGTGATAAGCTAACGTTGCGTTTCTTCTACGATCATCAAATCAATAAACCAGCAATTTCAATTAGCTTCCCAACTTCAAACATCTCGACGGGTATTGCTATTCGATTTACTTTAAACGGTTCGGGAGGTCAAGGACAAGCCAATCCGAATCCTTGATTGGCGAAAAAAAGAATACAGTTTAAAGTCAATTAAGCGTTAAGTTTGTTATGTAAAAATGAAACTCGAGAAGGTTACAGAAATTATCCATAATTATGCACCCATTACCCTAAAGGAAATGGACGGTGTTGAACTTATGAATAGAACAGACACCAAGTTTCTTGTTCCTCTTCAGATTCTTCTTGAAATTTTAGATGAGATGAATACCATTTACCGAGTACTCGAGGTAAAGGGAGTTCGATTATCTCATTATGAAACGCTCTACTATGACACCTTAGACTTTCATTTTTATATGCGTCATCAAAACGGGAAAAAGAATAGGTGGAAAATAAGAAAGCGTTCATATGTAGACAGTGATTTGAGTTTTTTGGAATTGAAATTCAAAACCAATCGAGGTAGAACACAGAAACAGAGAACCAGTATTCCAAGTATTGTTGACGAATTGAATTTAGAAGAAAACGCTTTTATAGACCGTAAAACAGGGCTTCCATTCGAATTATTTCCTCAACTTAAAAATACGTTCACACGAATAACCTTGGTTGAACCCCATTTACCCGAACGGATTACCATTGATTTGGATCTAGCCTTTCAATGGCAAGAGAACAAACAGGAACTCCCAAAAGTAGTAATTGTTGAGGTCAAGCAGGAAAGTCAGAATAGAAAATCGCCATTTGTAGCTGCCCTGAAAAAGAAGCTCGTTCGTCCGGAAAGTATGAGTAAATACTGTCTAGGTGTGGCCTTGCTCGTTCCAAACATCAAAAGAAATTCTTTCAAAGAAAAAATATTAAAACTTAAAAAATTTGAACCTTCCATAACTTTATAACCATGATAAACTTTTTAACTGCCAACATGCTTCTTGAATTCGATCCTTTAGCGGGAGTGAAACTTTTCGATTTTGAAGATTTCATGGGTCTTTTCATTCGCCTATCTGTACACATGTTGTTTGTGTTGATTTTGGTTCGTCTTATCTATTATCCAATAGCTAAGCGCAAAGACTTTCTGTTTACCTACCTGCTCTTCAGTTTAACCATCTTCATGATGTGTTTCCTACTCGAAAGTGTGAAATTACAAATGGGATTTGCACTTGGTTTATTCGCCGTATTCGGAATTATTCGCTACAGAACAGACGCAATTCCAATCAAAGAAATGACCTACCTATTCGTTGTAATTGGAATGTCTGTCATGAATGCATTAATCAATAAAAAAATATCACTCATTGAATTGAGTTTTGCAAACTTGGTAATCATTGGAGCCACTTATGGTCTAGAGCGTGTTTGGCTCCTGAGACACGAAGCTCAGAAACTTATTGTCTATGAAAACATTGAGCTCATCAAGCATGGCAAAGAAGCGGAAATGAAAGCCGATATTGAACGCAGAACCGGTATTAAAGTCAATCGAGTTGAAATTGGAAAAATTGATTTCCTTCGAGATACAGCACTGATTAAAATTTACTTTTTTGAAGACGAACAAGAGAATCATATGGATGATTCTTTCTCAGGAAACATCAACGTTTAGGAAAGTAAATTCCAATAGATTACATCATCTTCTTGGATATCGGTTAAACTGGTTTTTCCAATAACATCTTTAATGAACTTTGGAGATACCCCGCTAGCAGGTCTTTTCCAAGTCAAATGCTTTTCTTCAATTATTGTCCCTTTCGGAATAGTGGTTTGAGCCACTAAACTTCTCCGAGCATTTGCTCTTGCCGGCGCTTCATCGGGTAAAGCGGTCATTTCAAAACTTCCCAACAACTCGCGGGTGCGGGCAAATCGTTTAAAGAAGTGTTTTAAATCTTCTTTGTCCATGGCATGGTAGTGGTCATTACCTGGAAGTGTCTTGTCATGTGTGAAATGCTTTTCTAGGACTGCTGCACCAAGCAATGTAGCAACTTCCAATGTATGCATATCATAGGGTAGGGTATGGTCACTATATCCAGGAATCACTTGCGGAAAACTTGAAATGAGATCTTTAATCATTCCCAAATGCGCATTTGCATCAGGTGTTGGGTAATTCAAAACACAATGCATGAGACATAGCGGATTACCATATTTTTCAATGGTCTCAACCGCCTCCATAACTTCCCATTTATATGCAGCACCAGTGCTTAGAATAATGGGTTTCCCGAATGAACATTGTAACTCAATGAATGGCGTATTTGTCAAATCAGAACTAGAAATCTTGTATACATCCATGAGATCATTTAAAAAATAAGCGCTTTCTGCATCAAAGGCTGTGCTCATAAAAGCAATTCCAGCTGTTTCACAGTGCCTAGCAAGTTGCTCATACTCCGATTTCCAAAACGAATCATATTTTTTAAATAATTCAAATTGACTGCGTGTTGGCTCTTTGGTAATATCCCAATAATAGGGACTGTGTTTACTTGCAATTGTTTCTGCCTTGTAGGTTTGAAATTTGATGGCATGAGCACCACCCTCAGCAGCTTCATCAATGAGACGTTTCGCCAAATCCATAGATCCTTCATGATTCACTCCAGCCTCTGCAATAACATAAGGAGTGCTAATTTTTTTTGGCGAATAATGTTCTAGAAATGTTTTAAATGTTGTCATGGTTTCAAAGATTGAATGGCCAACCAACTCATGAGTTGACTACCTATTTTAATGCTTTCTTCATTTACGCTAAAGCCACTGTTGTGAACAGGAAGACCGAATGTTCCATCGGGGTTTGAAGTACCTAATCTGTAGAAACAAGAGGGATATGCTTGCGCGAAGTAAGCAAAATCTTCGGCAGTTGTGCGCATTTCCAACTCCACTACGTTTTCTGTTCCAAATAGATTTTCTGCCATTTCTCTGCAATATGCAGTATAAGCTTCGTCATTCACTAACACGGGATACCCCTTTTCAATGCGTATTTCTGCATGACCGCCCATGCCAGAAACGACATGTTCACAGAGATTTTTAATTTTCTCATGTGCCTCCATTCGCCATTGTTCCGAAAATGTTCTGAAGGTTCCTGCAAGGTGAACTTCATTGGGAATAATATTCGTAGCACCCTTGCCCTCAATTTTTCCGAAGCTTAAAACTGTGGGCATTTGCGGATTGCTCCACCGCGAAGCAACCTGTTGCAACGCAATTAAT
>VGFR01000128.1 GCA_016868835.1 Bacteroidota bacterium
TATAAAACGAATGCCGTGAACACTTGCAACGAATTCAAGTCTGTGTTCAATGTTTTCAAAATTGGTAAGACTTTCTCTTACAACTTCTTTACGAAGTTCTAAAAAACGTGCAGCAGCGGCAGCAGCCATGCTGTTTTGAAGGTTGTGCTTTCCTTGTAAAGCAAGTTCAGTAATTTTCATAGAAAAGGTTTGATTAGGTTGTGTATTAAGGATTAAATTTTCTTGATCGATGTAGCCGCCAAATTCAAAAGATTGATTTGGTTGTATGCTAAAAGGAAACAATTGTGCTTCTGGTGTAAACGCTTGCATTGTTTCCATGGTAATGGGGTCATCTATGTTGTAGATGAAAACATCAGATGCCGTCTGATTCTGAATAATTCTGAATTTCGCACGAGCATAATTCTCTAACTTATAATCGTATCTATCCAGATGATCAGGAGTGATGTTCGTTAACACCGCAACATCAGCTTTGAACTGATACATGTTGTCCAATTGAAATGAACTGACTTCCAAAACGTAAAAATCGAATGAACATTCGGCTACCTGCCTTGCAAAACTTTTGCCCACATTACCCCCTAGCCCTACATTTAGTCCAGCTTGTTTCAAAATATGATAGGTCAATAACGTAGTAGTTGTCTTTCCGTTACTTCCCGTGATAGCAATGATTTTAGCATGAGTATATCGCGCGGCAAATTCCAACTCAGACAATACGGGAATACCCTTCGCTTCAAGTGCCAAAATCAACGGATTATTATTTGGAATTCCAGGGCTTTTTACAATCTCGTCAGCATTTAATATTTCTGCTTCCGTATGTCCACCCGCTTCGTATTGAATGCCATGCTGCTCAAGCTCTTGTGCATACTTATCCTTGAGCATTCCCTTATCGGAAAGAAAAACTTCATATCCCTTAAGTTGAGCAAGAACAGCTGTCCCTGTTCCACTCTCGCCGCCCCCCAAAATGACCAATCTTTTTTTCATTATCTTATTTTTAGAGTAATGATGGTGAGAACAGCGAGCATGATTCCAATAATCCAGAAGCGTGAAACTATTTTCGCTTCATGCATTCCTTTCTTTTGGAAGTGATGGTGAAGTGGAGACATGAGAAAAATTCTACGACCTTCACCGTACTTCTTTTTAGTGTATTTGAAATAGGCCACTTGAAGCATTACACTCAAGTTTTCGATCAAGAAAATTCCACACAAAACAGGAATCAATAATTCCTTACGAACTGCAATGGAGAACGTGGCTATAATTCCACCTAAAGCCAGACTTCCGGTATCACCCATGAATACTTGAGCAGGATAACTATTGTACCATAGAAAACCAACACATGCACCTACAAATGCTGCAATGAAAACAGTTAACTCCCCGCTGTTTGGGATGTACATGACATTCAAATAATCGGCGAAAACGAAATTTCCCGATACGTAGGCGAATACGGCAAGGGTTATACCAATGATAGCTGACGTTCCGGTTGCAAGACCGTCAATTCCATCGGTAATATTCGCTCCATTTGATACCGCAGTAACAATGAAAATCACAATGAGACTGAAGACAATCCACATGACCCATTGATTTTCCCACGAGTCGGGTACCAACCAAGAATAATCGAATTCATTATCCTTAACGAATGGAATTGTAGTAGTTAAATCTTTGTGCTCTTCCCAAGACAAGCCTTGGGCATCTAAGGTTTGTTCTGATTCAATCTTGGAGATGGGAGTCTTAGTTTTCACCTCTGGACTCCAATAGAGCATAGACGCCACAATGAGTCCAACGCCAATTTGCCCAACAATTTTACTCTTTCCTGCTAGCCCCTCTTTGTTCTTTTTGAATACTTTAATATAATCATCTAAGAAGCCAATCATTCCCAACCACACGGTTGCAATGATCATGGTTTGAACATATACATTGGTCAAATCTGCAAGTAGTAGAGTAGGAACCAAAATGGCTGCAAGTATGATTAAACCGCCCATGGTTGGTGTTCCCGCCTTCTCCAATTGACCTTCCAAACCCAAATCACGAATACTTTCTCCCACTTGCTTTCTGCGTAGCATGCGAATAAGTGACTTCCCGAAAACGAGAGAAATAGTTAAAGAAATAAGTACACTTAATGCAGCGCGAAAAGAAAGGAAATGAAATAATCCAGATCCTGGAAAATCAAAATGCTTATCTAAGTATTCAAATAAATGGAATAGCATACCTTAATAATTTTGGAAGAATTCATGAATAATTTGTAAATCATCAAAAGCATATCGAACACCCTGAATCTCCTGATACTTCTCGTGTCCCTTTCCTGCAATTAAAATAATATCTGTTGCATTAGCCATTTGCGATGCCACCGAAAGCGCCTCTTTACGTTCGGTAATTGTCAATACTTTTTTACGCTGAATGGGGTCTAATCCCTCTAGCATTTCATTGATAATTTCTTTGGGATCCTCGCTTCTCGGATTATCCGAAGTAAGAATTACTTTGTCACTTTTTTCAGCAGCAATTCTTGCCATTGTAGGTCGCTTAGCTTTATCTCTATCACCACCGCATCCAACTACGGTAATAATCATTTCGTTTCCGCTTCGAACTGACCTCACCGTATCCAAGACATTTTCCAATGCATCAGGCGTGTGCGCATAATCAACAACAGCCATAGCACCATCTTTTCTTCGAATGGTTTGAAAGCGCCCTTCAGGTGCATGAAGTACTGAAAGATGAGTCAGTGTTTGAATAGAGTCTATTCCCAACTCTGAAGCCACAGCAAAAACAGCGGTTAAATTGTAAGCATTGAATTCTCCAATGAGTAACGTATGCAATTCATTATTCATAATGGATAGTTTCAGACCATCCAATTGATTCTCTAAAATTTTAGTCGTGTAATCAGCAATGGTATGAAGTGCATACGTTTTCACCTTTGCCTTACAAGCTGCAATCATGGTTTCATGGTATCTATCGTCACCATTCACTACAGCGAATGATGAAGATGGAAGCATATCAAATAACATTTTCTTCGCTTTGATATATTCATTCATGCTTCCATGGTAATCCAAATGATCATGGGTAAGATTGGTGAAAACGGCACCCCTCAATTGCAATCCAGTCATTCTGTGCTGATGCAAAGCATGTGAAGAGGCCTCCATGAAAACATACGTGCACCCTTCATTCGCCATTCTTGCTAAAAGCTCATTGAGTTGCAACGCATTCGGAGTTGTATGTGTTGAAGGAACTTCAATATCATTGATTCGATTTACGACAGTACTTAAAAGACCGCACTTGAAATTCATAGAGCGGAATAAGCGAAACAACAGTGTTGCAGTTGTTGTTTTTCCATTGGTTCCCGTAATGGCTACAATCTTTAATCGGGTCGATGGATTATCATAAAAGTTGCAAGCCAAGATGGCCAGTGCACTTGGAGCGTCTTCTACCAAAACATAGACCACCTGATTGGATATTTCTTCTGGAAGTTTTTCGCAAACAATGGCAGATGCCCCTTGCGCTATGGCCTGACCAATAAACTGGTGGCCGTCTACAAGCGTTCCTGAGATGGCTACAAATAATCCCATGGGCTTCGCCGCACGTGAATCACTCGTAAGACTCTCAATAGCTGCATTCGTAGAACCTATTACTTCTACAATCCGAACTTTGTAAAGAATATCCTTCAGTAACTTCATTTCAATTCAACACTTATGGTTTGTTTATTCGTTCGAGTTCCTGGAACTATACTTTGTTGGACTACTTTGCCTTTGCCCTTCGCAATTACTTTCAACCCGCGTTTTTCTAATACATACAGGGCATCAGAAAGCCCCATGCCTCTCACATCTGGCACCTGATTGCTATTAAATTCTTTACCACTAGCCGAAAACTTTCCTTGATCAAAACTGATTGATGACCAGGTGTTTTGATGTTCTACCTTGTATGGTAAACCGAAGAAGGTTAATGTTCTATTTGTTTTGTTCGTTTCAGACAAGAGAAATCTTGGCTTCCAAGTTTCCGCAATGAATGTGCTGTCAGCAATCTGATTGGTATGAGCAATATCCAATTCAGTACCGAATAATATATTTGCTAAATCACGAAAAACAGGAGCAGCAATTTTTCCACCAAAGGCTTCGGCAGCATGCGCTCTGTTGATCACTACAATGCACGAATACTTGGGAGACTCCGCAGGAAAATAACCCACAAATGACGCTCTGTGTGCACTGTCTAAATAAACACCATTCTCAAAAATTCTTGCCGTTCCTGTTTTACCTGCTGCTTTGTATGGACTCTGAGAAAAAACTTTTTTAGCCGTTCCGATTGTTGTTACAGCCTCCATCAACTTCCGTCCTTTTGCAACTGTTGATGGAGATAAAAAATTCTGACGCAAAATTACAGGATCAAATTGCTTCACGGCCTCACCGTTTTTTCTCAACTCTTTCACCAATTGAGGTTTCATATATGTTCCGTCATTCGCAATGGAATTGTAAAAAGCCAATTGCTGCAACGGCGTTACTTCCACTTCATAACCTATGGCCATTTGAGTCAGGCTCAATGCACTCCAATTTGTACCCTTTACAGATGATCGAACCTTACCTCTTGGCTCATTTGTTAAATCAATACCCGATTGCTCTCCATATCCAAACTTGGATAAATAGTCTAAGAATAGCTGTGGATTTGAATTGAAAACTTCACGCACTAGCAGGGCCGTGCCCACATTCGACGATTTCGCATAAATCTGTTCAATACTAACAACACCAACACTTCGTCCGTGGGTAACATCTTCTAACGTGTGGTCAGCGATGGTCAATTTACCATTCCCCGCGTCAACTGTTTTAGATAACTCCAGTTTATCCTCTTCAATGCAAGCCAAAAGACTTGCCAACTTCAT
>VGFR01000129.1 GCA_016868835.1 Bacteroidota bacterium
CCGGCAGCACTTGCTTTTCCAGATGCACTGAAAGGAAACTTACCAATTTTCAATTCGTAGCCAGCAGCCATAGCCGCTTTTTCTGTATATCCTACACTTGCAATTTCAGGTGAACAGTATGTGCATCCAGGAATGTTGTTGTAGTCTAAAGCCGCCGGATGATGACCTGCAATTTGTTCCACACAAATTATGCCTTCGGCACTTGCCACGTGAGCCAGGGCTTGACCCGGAACACAATCTCCAATGGCGTAGTAACCAGGAATGTTGGTTTGATAATGCTTATCCACCACAATTTTTCCTTTGTCTGTAACAATACCTACTTCCTCCAATCCAATGTTTTCAATATTTGCCACTACACCCGCCGCGCTTAAAACAATATCTGCCTCTATGATCTGCTCAGTTTCTCCAGACTTCACGTTTACTTTACAGCCTTTTCCTGAGGTATCTACAGAAGTCACTTCAGAAGAGGTCATAATTTCAATACCAGAAGCTTTGAAAGATTTCGCAAGTGCTTTTGACACGTCCTCATCCTCAACCGGAACAATATTCTGAGCATATTCAACAACAGTCACTTTTGTTCCCATGGCGTTATAGAAATATGCGAATTCAACACCAATAGCACCAGAGCCTACAATGACCATAGATTTTGGTTGCTCCGGAAGTGTCATCGCTTCTCTATATCCAATGATTTTCTTTCCATCTTGAGGCATGTTCGGAAGATTTCTGGTTCTTCCCCCCGTAGCAACAATAATATGAGAAGCTTGTATTTCTTGTGAAGTTCCATCGGCAGCGGTCACACTTACTTTCTTTCCTGGCATCACCTTTCCAGAACCCATAATTACATCAATCTTATTCTTCTTCATCAGAAACTGAACCCCTTTGCTCATTCCTTCAGCAACTCCTCTACTGCGCTTAACTACCGCCGTAAAATCATGCTTCGCTCCTGTGACTTCAATTCCGTAATCATTTGCGTGATTGATGTATTCGAACACTGACGCACTTTTCAAAAGCGCCTTGGTTGGAATACAACCCCAGTTCAAGCATATACCACCCAGTGATTCACGTTCAACAACTGCTGTTTTCAATCCCAATTGGCTAGCGCGAATTGCAGTAACATAACCACCCGGACCACTTCCAAGAACAATAACGTCGTAATTCATAATTCAAAAAGTTTTGGCGAAGATAATTCAGAAGTGCGAAAACCGATGCAGTGTTGTACATTTGTGCTCTCAAAACCAACCCTATGATTAACCTTGTTTTGTTTGGACCTCCAGGTGCTGGAAAAGGAACACAGAGCGAACGACTTGTTGCCAAATACGAACTGGTGCACTTGAGCACTGGCGATATCTTCAGAAAAAACATGAAAAACGAGACTGCTTTGGGACAATTAGCGAAAAGCTATATGGATAAAGGCAATTTGGTTCCAGACAGCGTTACCATTGACATGTTGAAATCGGAGTTGGAACTTTATCCTGAAGCGAAGGGATTCATTTTCGACGGTTTTCCCCGAACTTCACCCCAAGCTGAAGCATTGGACATCATGTTGGCAGAGAAATCTCAGGGTATAACATGCATGTTAGCTTTGGAAGTTGCTGAAGCCGAATTAGAAAAAAGATTGTTGGGTCGTGCCGCTACATCTGGACGCGCAGACGACGGTGACATTGAAATTGTACGAAATCGCATTGCGGTATACAATAGAGAAACCGCACCCGTAGCAGAGTTTTACAAGGTTCAAGGAAAGTTCATTTCCATAGAAGGAATGGGCGGAATAGATGAGATTTCGAATCGACTTTACGCCTCAATAGATGCACATTTATGAGCGGCAGCAATTTTGTTGATTATGTAAAAATCTGTTGTCGATCTGGAGCCGGTGGTGCGGGGTCTAGACACATGCATCGAGAGAAATTTGTTCCTCGAGGAGGACCCGATGGTGGAAATGGTGGAAGAGGCGGGCATGTTATTATACGTGGCAATAGAAACATTTGGACCCTTTTGCATTTGAAATATCGGAAGCATGTAATAGCTGAGCCTGGCGAAGGCGGAAGTAGTTCACACAAATCAGGGAGACAAGGGCAAGATGAATATTTAGATGTTCCTTTGGGAACCATGGCTCGTGATGCGGAGACCGGTGAAGTTCACTGTGAAATAACTGAAGATGGACAAGAGTATATTTTAGTTAAAGGCGGTCGCGGTGGTTTGGGTAATCACAACTTCAAAACCTCTACCAATCAAGCCCCAGATTATGCTCAGCCCGGAGAACCAGGATTAGACGAATGGAAAATTCTTGAATTAAAAGTACTTGCCGATGTTGGACTTGTAGGATTTCCTAATGCCGGAAAATCAACATTGCTCTCTGTTGTGTCGGCAGCAAAACCGGAAATTGCAGATTATGCATTTACAACGCTAGTCCCGAATTTGGGAATGGTTCGTTATCGAGATGACCGTAGTTTCGTTATGGCCGATATACCCGGAATTATTGAAGGAGCTTCAGAAGGAAGAGGATTAGGTCACCGTTTCTTAAGACATATTGAACGCAATTCAACGTTGTTATTCATGATTCCATGTGATGCTGATAATATTATTAAGCAGTATGACATTTTAATCAATGAATTGAAGAAATACAATGCCGAGCTGTTAGATAAACCAAGAATTTTGGCCATTACAAAAGCAGATATGCTAGATGACGAACTCATTGCAGAAATGAAAAAAGAATGTCCGAAAGATATTCCTACTGTTTTTATTTCGGCAGCAGCTCAAAAGAATATCGACATGCTCAAAGACATGCTCTGGAATAGCATTAACTCAGCTCTTTAATTGTATTTGGTATATTTCATTTTCACCAACCTAAATTCCACCCTTCTATTTTGAGCACGTCCTTTGTCTGAGTCGTTCGAGGTAGCAGGTATCGTAGCTCCGAAATATTCAATCTCCATGCGTTGATTGTCAATGCCCTTATTTTTGAGAAATTCAATTGCAGCATAAGCGCGTTTCTTGGATAGTTCCATGTTGTAAGCATCACTTCCAATTGCATCCGTATGTCCAGATATGATTAACCGCACATGCTCATTTTTACGCATGTATTTATACACCTCTTGAAGTTTGGCAAAAGACTCATCTGTTAGTTCGCTTCGATCAAAATCAAAGTATAACTTATCGAATTGCTGATCCTCTATTTCTTTGAGTTGATTTGGGGGATCAGTTACCAAATCAGCCAGTAAATCATTTTCACATGAGCATTCCTCTTTTCTTTTCACCAGCTTAACTGAGACATCATCTAGATAAACGTAAGCCCATTCACTGAATCCAACATTCTGAGCGGTTCTTCGCAGCACACGGGTGTTTTTGTCCGAACTAAAATTTCCAATAGTCAAGTACTCCTCTCCTCCTTGAGCGGTGTAAATATTACCAACTTTAAGCCAACCATTTGGATTATCATAAAAGAATAATTGTGGGCTATTTATTGAAGGAGTCATATCCAAAGATGATCCATCCAAATTTGAGAAAGGCTGATCCGAAAAATGAAATCCAAACTGATCAGCAATACACTGTGCATATTCAGCACAAGAGACATAGGCCTCTACACAGACAACGTCTCCTTTTTTTAATTTACTTGTTAATTTTGTGGAGAGATATTCTCTGTACTCTTTATCCTTTACTGAGAATAAAATCAATCCAGCATATCCCACTCCACTGTGCGCTGGTTCATTTCCAAACACATTCTTTGGCACTCCGACTTGACGGCTGCATGCATTGAAATAATCTGGAGTACCTATTCCAACTTGCATCCAATTTGAAATTGAAAATAGATTGCTTTGATTGAAATCTATTGGACATGAACGAAATTCTTCAAAATCACCATTCACAACCAATCCTTGACCATGAGTAAGGGTTGAAATCAGACAGCATATTAAAAGTAGTTTTCTATTCATTTTACCTAAAACAAAACTGGGGAACAAATTATTGTTCCCCAGCCATGCTTTAAATACTTTTCAACTATTTCACTTTGAATATTACTCTTCTGTTTTGAGCGTGTCCGGAAGGTGAATCGAATGTGCTAGCAGGTTCTGTTGCATCTTTTGAAACAACTGAAATTCTTGCACCATTAATTCCTGCTGCAACCAAAGCGGCTTTCACGGACTCTGCGCGCTTCATGGCCAAGTTTTCAAATTCTGCATCAAGTTTCGCTTCCTCCACCTCATCCATGTCTACGTGTCCGGTTAACTCAATACGAAGTGTTGGATTTGATTTCATTATGGCAATCATTTCATCCATCAATTCCGAGAATTGCCCTGGAATTTCTGCGTTTAATTTCGCGAAGTAAACAGCAGACATGTTAATGATCTCCTCTGGCTTTGCCATTGGAGGACGTGCTGAAGACGACGAATAAATCACATCACTTTCTTGCTCCATTTTCTTTACACAATTGCATTGACTTTTTGCTTCAACTTCAACAATATCAATATTATCAATGTAATAATATGCGCCGTTAAAAGGAGTTCCCGTAACACCTGCTGGCTTTTTTACTTTTTCACGCACCATTGCATCTTCAGCTCCAAAACAACCTACTACAATGTATTCCTCACCACCTTTTGCAGTGTACATCCCACACAGGTGCTCCCATCCATCCATGTTCTTTACAATAGCATTTTCAAATGCAGTAATCTGGGGAGTGAAATCGAGTGATCCATCATCAGACTTTTGAACTTTCTTTTCGCTTACAAATATTCCAACATTGTTTACCGCCTCTTTCGACATATCTGCAAGACTGATGCTGTATTTAATGCAATATTTTTTTCCTGCTTCAAGCTTTTTAT
>VGFR01000130.1 GCA_016868835.1 Bacteroidota bacterium
CATGCTAAACGTTGAGACAATTCAAGATTCCATTCAAGTGAATCAAACTAGTTTCAGTTATTGGCGCCCCACACGAGGTTCAATCTACGTTCGAAGTATTTATTCATTTTTGCCGAAATGGAAATTGCGCATGCAAATGGAATTCTTTCCCGCACCTGTTAATCCTTTACTATTGGCAGGTCTGATTTGGACTCCTAATGAGTTCATTCAAATTTCATCTGATTACGCCAGAGGCGGATTTACGAAAAGTAAGTGGGGAATAGGATGTTTTTTCAAACTAAAAAATTCATTGTACGTTAGTTTGCAGACAAATCATTTGCTCGGATTTTTGAGCGAAAACTCAAAATCCATGTCGGCAAGCATTCAACTCAATTACATATTCAATCAAAAGAAATAAAATGGAAAGTTTTCAGGTTTTTAATATGGCTCAGACACCATCACTGGTTTTACTTGCAGGGCCATGCGTGGTGGAGGGTGAACAATTGGTGATGGAAGTTGCTGGCCGTGTGAAGGAGATTACAACGGAACTCGGAATTCCATATATTTTCAAAGCGTCATACAGAAAAGCGAATCGCTCCAAGCTAGATTCATTCAGCGGACTTGGAGACTTGCAAGCATTGGAGTTAATTGCTAGGGTAGGAAAGGAATTTAATGTGCCAACGGTAACGGATATTCACGCTGCCGATGAAGCTGCAATGGCCGCAGAATATGTAGACGTATTGCAAATACCGGCCTTCTTGTGTAGACAAACAGACTTGCTTTTAGCTGCTGCCGAAACAGGCAAAGTAGTAAACATAAAAAAGGGACAATTTCTTGCTGCAGAGTCTATGAAGCACGCAGTTGAAAAGGTAAAGTCGAAGGGGAATAATAATGTTTGGCTCACTGACAGAGGTACTATGTTCGGATACCAAGATTTAATTGTAGATTACAGAGGTATTCCAACCATGCAGCAATATGCACCAACAATAATGGATTGTACGCATAGTTTGCAACAACCAAATCAAGTTTCAGGGGTTACAGGTGGTAGACCTGAAATGATTGGCACAATTGCCAAAGCGGCTGTGGCTGTTGGCGCAGACGGATTATTCATTGAAACGCACCCCAATCCTGCTGTGGCTCTGAGCGATGGTGCAAACATGCTTCAATTGGATCATCTGAAACCGTTGCTCGAACAATTATTGGCCATTCGTCAAGTCGTTTATAAGTAATCATTCGAATGAAAAAGGCACTCTTTTTTTTCTTTGCACTTTCCTCCAAAATCAACTTTGGACAGAACCAGTTTTTGGTTTTTGGATCTGGAGCAAATGATTCATTCAATTCGGTAATTCGCACTGCCGACCACGGCTGGTGTATGGCTGGAACCACAGGCGGTGAAATTGGTTCTCAAACAGATGTGTATGTGGTTAAAACAGACAATGATTTCAATTGTCTGTGGTCACTTAATGTTGGAGCAGAAGGAGTGGAAATTGAAACAGATGCTGTTCAACGTTCGAATGGAGAAATTATCATTTGTGGTTATTCAGTTGATAATCCAAGTCTAGGATATGAAAATTATTTGGTTCGAATTGCTCCGAATGGAAACGTTTTGAGTCAGCTTAGATGGGGAGATGCAATTTGGAATCGCCTGCATCACATGGTGGTTGATGATGCAAATCAAGTGTATCTCATAGAGGAGTCCTATGAAGCGAATGGTGATCATCTCTTTCAATTAAAAGCAATTGATGATCTCGGGAACACCCTCTGGTCTATGCCTTTATCAACCTCAATATTGCCTGCTGAATTGAAAATTTATCAGAATAAATTGTATGTGGCATTTCAAGAAGATGTTGCAAATGGAAGTCAACTTGTTGTTCATCAGTTTGAACTTGATGGGACTTTAAGCGGTATTTTTATTTCACCAGAAACTAGTGCAATTGTGCATGGATTGGTAGTGAACGTCTTCGGTGTAACTGTTGTTGGCGAGCACCCGAATGGCGTGTTCCGAAATCCGTACACGTGTGTTTTTAACTTCGACACAAGTGTTTCACTCGAGCAAGCATTCAATTATGATTACAACGCCTGGTACACCCGAGCCGGAGTGACTCAAGAAGGATATACGTTGGTAGGAGAGACAACTTCACTTGGTTTGGGAATGGTTGATTGGATTGTACACAGAACGAATGCCTCATGTCAATTCATCAATGGTGGAACTGTGGGTAGTGCGAAGTCAGATTTAGTCGGAGATGTACAAGTGGTTAATGATTCAGTTGTTGTAGTGGGAAGTTCAAACGGTTTTGCTTTGAACCAACAGAATCAGGCTGTGCTTTATTTCAATCCAAGTTCGAATCTGAATAACCAAGACATTACTCCTTTTGCTACCAATTGTTTCTATGTGGGAATAGACCCAATCAATCGGGATTCAGAGATGCAGTGGCTCATTCAAGAGGAAATGGCGAATTGGACATGCAGCGGTGATTCCCCAAGTCTTGTTCGTCTTTTTGATTTGTCGGGAAGATGTTTGGGTAATTGGCAAAATCGAAATCAAATTCCATTACCATCTCAACAAGGCATGTATTTCCTGCAATATAAAGTTGCGGAAAAAAACTATACACAAAAGATATTATTACATCCTTAACGTGATGTAAGCTGGAGCTGATAAACTCCAGGTATGGCCTCCAATTGTTGCTGTATTTCAGGTGTTATTTCCACCTTTACTTTTTCTAAAGAGGGCAATACAATTCGATCTTCACCCATACGCAACTCGAATCGAATTTGAGCATGTCCAGAGTTCTTCACAAGAATGGAATCAAGTTGATCCAGTGTCTCTTGAGTAACGAATTCAGCATCGATGCCTAAGGTGTAGTATTTTCCAAATTTCTCTTTAAGTTCTGAAAGTAAATCAATACTCATAATTTGAAATTCAGTGCGAACGTCTTGATTCTCTCCAAACTTGCGTTGTATGATTTTTCCTTTCATTACTACATACAAATTATCTTGCATGTGGGGCTTGAAAGTGAGATAGTCTTTTTTGAACAAGCGGAACTCTTGAGCGGCCTCCATGGTTTCAAGAACGAAACTTCCATAAGGATTTCCAGTCTGAGAAATTTTATGTTGCGATTGTTTTACAATACCTGCAAACATGAATTCTCTTCCCACATATTTCGTGATATTTTCAAAAATGTCGGCGACAAGATCATTCTGACAAAAAGCCTTTATTTCCATATTGAAATCATCTAAAGGGTGCCCGCTGATGAACATGCCAACCATTTCCTTCTCCTTAGTTAATTGAGTAAGGGCATCCCAAGGCTCACAGTCTGGGGGCTGAGGTTTGGTAATTTCTATTTTGAATAATTCATCTGCTGTATCAAATAAATTTCCCTGATTGTTGGAAACAGTGTTGCGTTGTGCTCGGGCATATTTCAAAAGATTGTCTACGAACGTTTCGTTTTTTTGATCAGGCAAGAAGTAGGCTGCACGCGTAATGCCGAAGCGATCTAAAGCACCGCACAAAGCTAGGTTTTCTATGATTCGTTTCGAGGCTGTGCGTTCATCAATTCGCGACATGAAATCATAAATGTCTTCGAATGGATTTTCTGTTCTGGCCTTGACAATACTTTCAACAGCATTTTCCCCAATGCCTTTAACTGCGGCTAGTCCAAAACGAATAGCACCTTCCTTATTTACAGAAAATAATGAAAGCGATTCATTTACATCAGGCGAAAGAACCGGTACTTTAATTCGTTTACATTCTTCCATGAAAAATGTTACTGTCTTCAAATCGTTCAGCGAATTGCTCAGCGTGGCCGCCATGAATTCAGCAGGGTAATGTGCTTTCAAATAGGCGGTCTGATAGGCGATCCATGCGTAGCATGTGGAGTGCGATTTATTGAAAGCATAGCTCGCAAATCGCTCCCAGTCGGCCCAAATCTTCTCTAGTTTTTCTCTTGGATGTCCATTTTTTTCTGCCCCTTCCATGAATAAACTTTTCATTTTATTCAATTCTTCAATGAGCTTTTTACCCATGGCTTTTCGTAAGACATCGGCTTGTCCCTTCGAGAAATTTGCAAGTTTCTGCGAAAGCAACATCACCTGTTCTTGGTACACCGTAATTCCGTAAGTTTCTTTTAAACTCCCTTCCATTTCTGGGAGGTCATATTCAATTTTTTCTAAACCGTGTTTTCGTTTAACGAATGATGGAATGTAATCCATTGGACCCGGTCTGTAAAGGGCGTTCATGGCAATAAGATCCCCAAATACCGTGGGTTTCAAATCACGCATGTGTTTCCGCATACCTTCACTTTCATATTGGAAAATGGCAACTGTATCACCCCGCTGAAAAAGTTCATATGTTTTTTCATCGTCTATGGGCACGTGGTCAATATCTATTTCAATTCCGTTCGAGTGTTTGACCAACTGAAGCGCATTTTTAATAATGGTCAATGTTTTCAACCCCAAGAAGTCCATTTTCAGCAACCCGGCTTTTTCTACCACGCTGTTGTCAAATTGAGTGCACCACATGTCACTGTCTTTAACGCGGGCTACAGGAACAAACTTCGTAATCTCATCAGGTGTTATAATAACTCCACATGCGTGCGTTCCGGTGCTTCGCACAGATCCTTCAAGAACTTGAGCCATCTGCAAAACTTTTGCTTCAAGGTTTGAACCTTTTGCAATTTCTTTCAAACGATTCATATTCTCAATGTCTTCGGAATTGAAATCTTCTTTTAATTTCTTTTCATCTTTTATGAAAACATCTTTCAATGAGGCTTTATCTGGAATAAGCTTGGCAAGTCGATCTGTTTC
>VGFR01000131.1 GCA_016868835.1 Bacteroidota bacterium
GGTCGCACAAATCTTCAACAATTACAATTACAATTTGGTTTCCTGTACTTTGTGCTAAAGCTCGAAGAGAATCTTCAAGATTATTCACCTCATCTGCAGACAACAGATTCGCCTCATCATAGACCAACCTATTTTCATTTTTTTCAGGAAAGCAGGAACCTTGAGAGAAAACCTGCCCACACAAAAGCATGGTGAGAATGAAACTACCTAGAGATTGAATTGCTAATTTCATTGACGTCATTTGCTTGTCGTGGAAAAGATTTACATAATACCGCGCTCATTCGATTTAAAGATTGTTCAACACCAACAATAAAATTTCCTTCACGGAATGCGTTGGTTAACGCCAATACTTCATCTTGAATCTGGGCGTTGTCTATGACACTGGTAATGCCACCATCTGCTAGAATAACTACTTTACGGTTTTGAACTACAATAAAAATGAATACTGCATTTCGAGCAACGGTTTTATGCAGACCCAATTCAGAGAAAACATAGGCTGCCCGGTCAAAAACATCTTCGTTACAGTAATCTTCCAAATGAACTTTAAACTCACAAGACGTTTTGAGTTCTGCATCTTCAATCGCTTTCTCAACGGCTGTTGCAAAATCTGAAGAGTAAAACGGATGCATCAATTAAATTTTACTTCTGGTGCCTTATCTGATCCTGCTTCGGCTTCAAATCCTTTTGCTTCAGTGAACTCTTCATCACCATCCGACACCAATCCTAATGCTTTCTTTCTCCAAAAGCCTTTGATGTAGGAGTTGTAGGCTTGAACCGATTCATTGTAGCGAATGCGTTCGGTGCTGATTCTATTTTCTGTTCCCGCCAACTCATCCTGCAGTTTTTGAAAATTCTCAGTTGACCTTATCTCTGGATATTTCTCAAAAACAACTGCAATATTCCTGTTGATGATATCGCCCTGCTGTTGAAGTTCTGCCGGGGTTGTAGCGTTTGCCATGCCCGCTCTTGCTTTTGTAACTTCTGTTAGAATCTCTTTTTCATTGTCAGCTGCACCTTGAACAGTTGCGACTAAATTGGGGACAAGATCTGCCCTGCGTTGATAAACGGCTTGAACATTTGCCCAAGACTTGTCAAGGTTGGTTTTTCTCTCTACCGCACCATCATATACAGAGGTTCCATAGAGATAAAAGAAAATAAAAGCGAGGATGACTATACCTACAACGGCAATGAAGGCGAGTAGTACTTTGTTGTTTGATTTCATTATTTATTGATTCTAACGAAGTTGGTTCTTTTTTTCAGCAACTCCAAATATTTATTTTTCTAATTCAGTGAATTCCGATTGAAGGAAGCTTGCTAAATCTTCTCCTTGCAAAATTCCCTTTGCCAACATGGCTAGTTGAACAGCTCTTTTCGCTTTCGATTGACCCACGGTTGAATCAACCAACAACTTCTGCATTAGACCATGATTTGCATTCAAGACAATTGTATACGAATCGGGAAGTTCCCCGTAAAAATTCATTCCTCCGCCCAGCGCACTTTGTTCTTTCATTCTGCGCATAAATTCATTTTCTGTAACAATAACAGGGGCCTCTGTAGGCGCTAAATCTTCGAATTTAAACGTGTACTTTTTCTTGTCAAACCCATCTTCGAAGATCGCTTGCAAGGCACCCTTATTTTCTTCGGTAAGTGAACTTGTAATCGACTCCTCTTTCTCAATGAGCTTATCTAAAACATCACTATCTACGCGTTTAAATTTGATATTTGAATCTTTCGATTCAATGTACGAAATGTAATGTGAAGCCAATGGAGAGTTGAATTCAACAACCTCATAACCGCGAGCAATGGCATTTTGAATTTGAACATGGTTCGCGTTTTTGTCTTGTGTATACAAAATAATTGTTTGGTTCGATTTATCCTTGTGCTGCTCAAATTTTGTGATAAATTCTTCAAGGGTACTGTAAGAATCATTCACATGTTTCAGCAATGAAAAGCCTTTAGCCTTTTCAGCAAATTTGTCATCTGTAAGAACTCCATATTGAATAAATACACTGATGTCACTCCATTTCGATTCAAAATCGGTACGATCTTGATTGAACATACTCGCTAATTTATCAGCAACTTTTTTTGTAATATGAGCTGAAATCTTTTTCACGTTGCCATCTTCCTGCAAGTAACTTCGAGAAACGTTGAGAGGAATGTCTGGAGAATCAACAACACCATGCAGTAGGGTAAGAAAATCAGGTAGAATATTCTTAACCTCATCAGTTATAAAAACCTGATTGCAATACAGCTGCACCTTGTTCCGCTGATTCTCCATGGTATTCTTCAACTTCGGAAAGAAGAGAATTCCGGTTAAATTGAACGGATAATCAACATTGATGTGAATGTGGAAGAGCGGATCTTCAAAAGACATTGGATACAGCTCTCTATAAAACTTCTCGTAATCTTCATCATTCAAATCAGCTGGCTTTTTAGTCCACAACGGTGTAGTTGAATTTATTTCATTCGGAACTTTAACTTCATTTTTTTTAACTCTATCGTTTTCGTCTTTTTCTCCAGTTGGATCATCGATATAAGTTGAACGTTCGCCAAAAATAATAGATACAGGCATGAATCTGCAGTACTTGGATAGAATTCCTTCAATACGCGATTCGTCTGCAAATTCAAGGGAATCTTCGGATAAATGCAGAACGATGTCAGTACCAAATGTATCTTTTTCATGCTCACTCATTTCAAAATTCGGTGAGCCGTCGCAAACCCAACGCACTGCAGCACCGCCCTTTCTAGACTTTGATATGATCTCAACTTCTTTCGAAACCATGAAAGCCGAGTAAAACCCAAGACCAAAATGTCCGATGATTTGAGAGTCTTTGTACTTCGAAACGAATTCCTCTGCACCACTGAATGCGATTTGATTGATGTAACGATCTATCTCATCTTCGTTCATACCAATTCCGTTATCGCGGATGATGAGCTTATTGTTTTCTTTATTTAAGATAACTTCAACCTTAAACGACTCAGATTCTTCAACCTGAATCTCCCCAAGGCTGCTTAGGGTTTTTGATTTTTGACAAGCATCAACCGCATTACTTACTAATTCTCTCAGAAAAATTTCATGGTCTGAATAGAGAAATTTTTTAATGATTGGAAAAATGTTTTCGGTTTGTACTGAAATATGTCCTTGTTTCATGTTTTATTTTTTTGCTCCTTGGCGATTGCAAAGCTATTGCCATTTCAGAAATTACCGACAACGTGTCAGTATTCAAAAAAAAAGGGGTGGAAAATCCACCCCTTTAATCGAGAGACATTATTCTTAGCGAACAATTAGCTTTTGTGAAGCTATCTGACCGTTTTTAACAAATTGTACAGTATACATACCAGCAGCAATTTGATCAATATTCATATTGAAATTTTGCTGACCAGTGCTCACTGCAAACTGAGAAGATTGAGCAACACGACCCAAAGCATCTACAATATTAATTTGCAACATTCCTCCCTTTGTGCTGTTCAATTGGATGTTCAAATCAGCTTCTGCTGGATTTGGGTACATAATCAAACTTGAAATTGATTCAATTTCGGCTACGTTTACAATAGTCACAACAACCTCTGTTCTTGGACCAACGCAATTAAACTCTGGTGTATGAACATGCCAATCGTAGAAGAAGTAATAATAGTTGTTTCCATCTTGATTTTGGTTGTTGTTTGTAACTGTAGTACCTGTGATAGAAGCTAAACCATTTACATCAAACGGATAAGCAAAAGGAGTAGCTGTAGTTACATCGCGATCTCTCCAAAAATCTGGTGCCGCGGTAGTTGTTCGCATGCCATATCCTGTTCCTGCAGGAACGAAGAAGTTAACAGGAACATATACAGCACCGCTTGCAATAGAGAAAGAACCGCTAGCAACAACATTGAGGTTAGCATCAATTACTTCAATTGTTCTTGTTCCTGCAGAATTGGCATAAACAAGAACGCTATCAATGATGATGTCTTCGAACACATCGAATTTGTTATAGTTGGTTGGTGTATTTGTAAAGTAACCTCCTGTTGAAGTAGTTGTCCAAGAGTCTTTCGCTCCAATACCTTCTACTCCTCCGTATGTTGCAACATCTTCAACCCAGAATGATGTAGGTGAAGTTGTGATTACTGGAGTTGTGAAGTTTGTTCCTGTACCAATTGGTGAACCACCAGTAGCTACATCATACCAAGATAAGTTTGTTCCTGTTGCGGTTAAATCAACTGTAACACCGCTGGTTCCAATTTGCAAGTTGCCAGCAACCGGTGCAGCAGGGGCTTCTATTACAGAAACTGTAATCGCTTGTGAAGTTGCCATACCACATGCACCCTCTACTTGTACAGTATAATCGCCAGGAAGCAATGCAGTGATGCTTTGTGTAACTGCACCGTTGCTCCACAAATAACTTGAACCTTCTGAGGCAGTAAGTTGAACACCAACACCTTCGCAGAATTCCACATCGCCTGCAGCAGTGATTGAAGGTGCAACAACGTCTGTATTAACCGTTACTGTTAAGATATTTGAATAAGATGCACATCCATCAGCCGGGTTGAAAGCAATTGCGCTGTAGTTACCTGAGTTTGAAACCGTAATAGAAGAGGTAGTCTCACCTGTGTTCCACATGAAAGAACCACCCGTTGCAGAAGCAGTAAGTGTGACAGACTGGCCCTCGCAAATTACTGAACTTC
>VGFR01000132.1 GCA_016868835.1 Bacteroidota bacterium
TGTTCCATCATTTTGAAGACAATGCCTTGCATACGCAGAATGGCTTCTTTGGAAAGTTCATCAAAAGCCGGATTTTTTTCCAATACTTCTAACCAATTTTCTAGACGCGCAAGAACGTCTTCCAAATTGAAGTTTTCAATTGTAAAAAGACGAAATACAAAATCCAACTTCGGGAAATCAGAAGTTAATTCCTTCCAATCTTTTTCTCGAATATACACCCATCGCCTCTTTGCAATTTTCGCCTGAATACTGGCAATTAAATCATCAGTGAGTATTGTTCTAATATCGGGTTGAGACAACCATAAGAGAACATCTTTATAGTACAGCCCCTTGCTTAAATTCGTATTCAGACGATACCACAAACGAACAAGCATTTTGGTAGTTCGAAATACAGACGTTTGATCTATTGGATAACCCAAGGCAATATTAATTGGTGAATCAATATTCAATGCGTTCAAAAACGGACGAAGTAATTGCGGCTGGGTTAAAACAATTGCGGTTTGCTCTCTTTGCTCTTCATCTAATTCATTCACCAATTTTGCGGCGGCAAAAGCGGCCGCAAGCGGAGTAACTACTTTAGAAAATACAATCTCACGCGGATAATGCTCAAAATCATTGGTCTTGTAAAATGCAGCATGTTCTTTTTCCCACCTTCTGAAAAACAAACCCGCTTCATGTTGAGGATTATTCACATAATAAACATCTGCATCAAAGTTTAAATGAATATTTCCCTTTTTGGCTAATTGGGTAATCCACTTTTCTTCTGCTCGAGAAAAAGATGAAAGTCCAATTAAATAAACCGTCTCCTCGCAATTTGGCGGGGACTTCTCTGCTAAGATTCTATTTATTTTGGCGTAACTGAACTGCAAACGGTTTTCTTGCAGTTTGTTGAATTCCTGGTAAATCAACCCAAGTTCAATCCAAAATTTTTCAAATTCATTTTGAGATGGAGTTAACTCTTCGGAATTGAAACTCCAGGCCTCAATGTCTTTAATGTCTTTTAAGTTTTTGAAAAAATGCTCGCCGTTTACAAGTGCACCATCTAATTGATTGAAATCGTCTAAAGCAGTTAAACCCCATTTGGTGAAGGCTTCAAAAGACTCAGGCGATTCCACCACGTTGACATACGCCTCATACATTAACAGCAACAAACTCATTTTATTTGTTGTGACCAATCCTGAGAGCTGCTGCACCCATTGCGACATTTGAAGCAATTGAGGTAATAAAATGGGTTTTCCTGCGCATTCAAATAAGTGCTTCGCGAAATACGCCTTTGCTCTATTGCTAGGCAGAATGATTGTTATTTTATGAAGTTCATGCGAATGTTTCTGAAAAACATCATTTGCCATTCGTTGTAGAAAAAATAATTCAGAAGTTTCGCTCATCTTTGTTGTATGAATTTTCCAAAGTTTCTAATTTTTTCTCAAGGAAATAGAATTGTTAAAATATTTTCTTTTGAACAATTTGAAGAATACTCCAGAATGGGTCAGTTCTATATGCATCAAGCTTTTCGGGTAAACACCCATGCTGATCGTTTATACATAAATGACCTTCTGGGCATGGATAAAAACCATTTTATTGATGAGCAGCGATACGAAGCTATTAGAAATGAGATGATTCAAACTCTCAAAAATCTTGTCTAGTAAAGATTAACTTCTCTCTCTAGCTTTATCGCATATTTTTCATGCACACTTTGAATGATCTCTTCACTTAGATTTTTTAACTCTATTCCCTTGGCATTTCCATGGTTCACTAGAACCAATGCCTGCAGATGATGCACTCCACAACTGCCAATTTGCTTTCCTTTCCATCCACATTTTTCAATCAGATATCCGGCAGGAACTTTCACTTCCAAATCTGATACTGGATAAAATGGAACATGCTCATCAATCTGCTTTAATTGATCATATTGCGCTATTGTAATGGTCGGATTCTTGAAGAAACTTCCTGCATTACCCAAAACTTTTGGATCTGGCAATTTGGAACTTCTAATTTGACAAACCGCCTGTGATACTGCTTCTATAGAGAGAATATCAACATTCATTTTTTCCAATTCATTTTGAATGGCGCCATACTCGACCTTAAAACGTGGTCGTTTGAGCAGTTCAAAGTTGACTTTGGTTATGATCCAATTCCCTTTTTCCTTTCGTTTAAAAATGCTTTCTCGGTATCCCAATTCACATTCATTTAATGAAAACACATGGTTCTCATTGGTATGAATATTCAAGGCTTCTACAGAGTGAAGAACATCTGATAACTCAACACCGTATGCGCCAATATTCTGCATGGGACCTGCACCAACACAACCGGGAATAAGTGATAAATTCTCAATACCTGCCCAATTGTTATGTATGGCTGTTTGAACAAACTCATGCCAATTTTCTCCTGCACCCACACCTACAAAATAGTTGTTCTCATTTTCCTGTTCCACTTGCTTACCCATGAGTCTATTTAGCACTACAACTTTGTTTTGGTCTTGCGTGAAGAGTACATTGCTTCCTCCGCCCAGAACAAGAATCTCTAAATTTTTAGATTTTGCAAAAGCAATTGCTTCGTTTAAATCTGAGTGGGAGTATGCCCGTGTAAAAAACCTTGCTTGCACATCAATTCCGAATGTGTTGTATGGCCGAAGAGAATAGTTCTCGGAAATTTCAATTGACATGAAGCGAATGTAAGAACAATCAAAATTTAGCGCAAGGAACTATTCTTCTTTTCACCTTTCGCATGTTGCGCTTGTTCGCCCATTGATATGTGAACGATAATTCATGCGACCCACCGGTATTTCCTAGCGATAGCTTTGATGTTGTAATATCATAGCTATATCCCAATTTATAGGCTCCCCATTGAAATCCAATGAGTAGAGCTAACATATCTCTATTTGGCAACTGATAATCATTCTGTTTCAAGGGTAGGCCCCTGTACCAGATTCCCAATACAACAGGATTCAATTCTGTATAGAAGCCAAGGTCAAGTTGATCATATTTTCCTTGTGATTGATAATTAAAAGCCAAGACAAAATCTTTTCCGAAGTAAGACTTAAAACTAGATTTTACGTGTCTTCTAACTCCGCCATGCACACTGAATCTGGCAGGTATGCTAGCAGCAGTTCCCGAATAAAGAACTTCATTGGGGGTGTTCATATGGTAGATGGAAATACCTCCCCACGCCTTACCAGAATAAACTAAAAAACCTGCACTTGCATCGAAATAATGCGTTGGGCCGAAGGTAGGACTCTCAAAACTTGAGTTGTCACCTTCTCGAATGAGTTGATCATAAAACGTGAGTTTGTTAAAATCCAGTGAACGCGTAACGTATCCGAATTGTAACGCTGGTCTAAAAAACACACCACGCTTCACTTTCACTTCATACGCATATTGCAATTGCACAGACGAAGTTTTTAGCGCTCCTGTTCCAGCATGTTCATTCCCCATTACTAAACCAATTCCACTATTGAGATTCGGAAGATACTGATCATACGTAAAGCGTTGCGATTTAAATCCACCAGGAATAATACTCCACTGATTTCGGTATAATGCTGCCACTCTACTTTGGGCAGAAGCCCCAGCAAAGGCAGGATTCAATAAGGTGGGTACCGAGTAAAATTGAGTGTACTGTTGGTCTTGAGCTATGAGGTTCATGCCTTCTATGAACAAGAAAAAAAGTAAAATATATTTCTTCATATTCATCGAATTAAAAGGGTTACATCACCTGATTTATTGACACGTGTTCCGTTCGAAAAAGTAGCTGTTGCTCGCCAAGCATAAACATCTTCCTTGCATAGTTCACCTCTATAATAGCCGTTCCAACCTATGTGAATATTTTCACTTGTGAAGAGGAGCTCACCCCATTTGTTGTAGATCTGCAATTCATAAGAAGTGACACCTTCATGCAAGGGACAGAAAATATCATTGGTATATCCATTTGGATCGTACACTCCGTCATTGGGTCCAGCCGAAGTAGGTGTAAACGCATTGGGAAACTCAAGAGTTCCTGACCCATATGCAGAAATCAAATTGGTAACCAACATGGTGTCAGGACAATTGAATTGATTATTTGCCACCAGCATAACACTATATGAGCCCTGTAATTGATAGTAGTGCGTTGGATTATCTTCGTTCGAAAAATCACCATCGCCAAATACCCAGGTGAATGTAATTGCAACATTACTCAGGTTTAAAAACGTAACTGGCTGATCAGGAATTACAACTTCAAGTGGGGTTGCTGTAAATGCCGCTACTGCATTTGGATGCACCGTAATCGCATTGGGAATGACCAGCGTATCATTTGTTCCATTGAATCCGAATGCGACCAATTTTACGTCATAGGATCCTGGATTCCAATACGTATAAACTGGACTTGTGGAAGAAGACAAACCGCCATCTCCAAAAATCCATTGATAACCGGCTGCATACAACGAGGTGTTTTCAAAAGAAACCGTAAGTGGGGCACAACCTATTAACTGTGTATTGAATATAGCTTGTGGAGCTGGCGGATCAATTGTAATGGTCTGTTGAATGGTGTCTGTACAAGTGCCTTGATTCACAATAAGCTGAATGGTGTACGTACCCCATGTCTGGTAAGAATGAGTTCCGGGTGTTGAACCGTTGAACTCAGAACCATCATCGAAAGTCCATAC
>VGFR01000133.1 GCA_016868835.1 Bacteroidota bacterium
AAATTTTAGAGATATCAAGATAATCATCGAACATGAGTAGCATCTTCTCTCGCATTATCAACAAAGAAATACCTGCATACGTTATTGCTGAGAATGACGAATTTTTAGCATTTCTCGATATAACACCTATTGCTATTGGTCATTGCCTTGTCATTCCAAAAACAGAAGTCGATTACATTTTCGATTTGGAAGACCAAGCGTATCAAAATCTTTTTCTTTTCGCTAAGCAGGTGGCTAGTCAACTCAAGCAAGCCATTCCATGCAGAAAAATTGGAGTCGCTGTAGTAGGCTTGGAAGTGCCTCATGCACACATTCACCTTGTGCCTATGAACACAATTGGCGATTTAAATTTCTCTGGGGAGAGACTGCAATTAACATCAATAGAATTTGAAGAAATTCAACAACGAATTATTCAATCATAAAAAAAGGGGCTTTCGCCCCTTTTTTTTCTATTCACAGCTTATTCAATAATTAACTTTTGAATCGCAGAATTTCCTTCTGTAGAAATCAATTCAACGAAATAGAGTCCACTAGACCAAGTCGATGTATTTACAAAAGCAACCTCTTGATTGTTGGTGTTTGTATTGTAAACCACTTGACCTAAGTTGTTGCTTACGCGAATAGCAGCAATGCGTCCATTCGCACGAACTGCAAATGAAGTTGTAGCTGGGTTCGGGAATACTCCAAAAGACATTTCCTCTTCTTCGCTTACTCCAATGTAACATGGACTATCTTGAAGATTGAAAGCACAAGCAATACGTGGCACGCTGTAACCGATGATTGAATCACAAAATGCTTTTCCCTTTGCAGCACTCATATCTGGGTTTGTCAATAAACCATTTGTAGAACCTGGGTTGGTTGCAGCATCCCACCACTCCCATGGACCAGAGTCAGCAGGTTGTGTAGCAGGACGATTGAAAGGGAATAAACCAAAGAAACCGTTGTTCGACAGGTTCGCAGCATCTGTAAATGGTTGACCAGGAATGTATCCTTCAGCCAATTGGAAAACTCCGTTGTTTCCGTATTGGCTTAATGCATATTGTACTTCGTAAGAACCGCTAACTTCCACTACTGGCAAATTCAAACCTGGAACAATAACAGTTCCTGTGTAGTACGGAGCGAATGGATCTGTTGGAACTTGGAAAGATATAATTGGGTTATCAGTAGCATCAATCCAAGAGATATCACCACATGCACCACCCATATTCACTGCAACAGTGAAATCTGAAGAATAACCCACGTGGTTCGCATAGCAAAGTGTGTCACCATTAGTTGGATTAACACCTACTGAAGTTCCATAGATATCACCATTTACAAAGTCCAACACCATTGGGATACCTGAGCTTGTTGTGAATTTAGGTAATAAAATATCTGTGTAATTATCAATGCCTGATGCAGCCAAAGTAATATAACCTCCTGTTCCTTGACCCCATACAGCAATGCGTGATGGATCAATTCCAAAAGGGTTATTCGATTCAGCCACTGATTTTCTGAAATAACGAACAGCCGTTCTGCAATCTTGAACACCACGGTATGCAGCGTTAATCAATGTATTCACGCGCTCTTCCTGAGTTGGTGCAATTGGATTCCAACCTAAACGGTAGTCGCAAGAGGCAACAACATAACCCAACTTGGCCAAACGTGTACAAATTTCAACAGCAGTAGAATCTGTGCGTGTTCCACCCGTTCCTTGGTTTTGTGGGAATGGTAAGAAGTTGCCCGTGTGGAAATACAATATAACTGGACGGTTTGTTTCAGTATCTCCTGATGGTGTATACACGTCCATAACCAGAGCTTCAGGAACGGCCTCATTCAAAACTGAATAATACAATACAGTTGCGTTCACTCCATAAGCTACAGAGGTTTGAACATCAACCGATGAGAATTGCGGTGTCATGTAACGCTGAGCTGTTGCACTCAACATCACAAAACACATGAAAAGAGAGGTGTAGATTTTCTTCATAGTTGTTATTGATTTTTGATTTTTTCTTGATGATTGAAATTATACGTGAGACTAATGTACGCCAATCTTCCGATTCTTGGACCTCCATAGGCTTGAACTTGTAAATTATTTAACACATTTGAAGCTCCAATTTTTGCGTACCAATTACCTTCTTTTCCATGTGAATAATTCAATTGGAAATCCACCAAATCATACGTTGGAATAACGCCTGTAAACTGAGGAGATCCTTCAAATAAAAATCCTTGAATCCATTTATAATTCAAAGAGTACCCGAATGTGCCTCCCGATTCCAATTCAAATAATTTAGATCCATTCAGTCCCAGATTAAATTTATGCTTTGGTGTATTGAAGGCTGGAATAATTGGATCGCTATCATCCTGACTGGCAATGGCATTGAAAGAGTAATTTCCTGAGAAGCTGTGCTTTTTGTGGTAATAATAATTGACACCCAAATTCAAACCTTGGGTGGTTACTATAGATGTTGAATTCGCACTGTACCTATATACTTGAAAGTCATTCATTAATCCCGTCAAAGCATCAAAATCAGCCTCTATGCCAATGTTGTATCCAATGAAATGGTTGTATCTGCTATAATAAGCTCCCGCATCGACATACAATTTTTGATCCATGAAAAATCCGCGGTAACCCAATTCAAAAGTCCGAACTTGCTCAGGGCGTATGGGATTAATAGAGAAATATTGAATATCATCTGTACTCAAAGAATAGCGATAATCGCTGAAACTTTCCAATGTAATCAACGAGTCAACCCCACTGAGATTTCCACTCAAAATTGCTGGTCCCACGTTTAGATTTAAATATTGATCGGTCAATGTCGGATTGCGTAACGCCGAAGAAAATGAGATCCGGAAATAATCATTGCGCTCTGATTTATATACCAAAGAAGCGGCAGGACTTAATAATAAATCAAAATTTTGATTTTTATCTGCTCTTGCAGTCAAACTTGCTACCAGTTTATTCTCCCAATATTTCTTTGAAACTCCAGCATAAGCACCTCCTTCAATATTCGTAATTCTGTTAACGTCGTCTTCAAATATGGTTCCATCAGAGAAAGGCTTGTACATTCTTCCGTTGGCACCTACTCGAATCTCATAACCATTCTTCTCGAATTGCTTTTCACCGTGAATGTGAAATAGTTTTGACCGATCAAAAAATCGTGTTCCATTCTCCACATCATTGTTCTTGCCATCCGTAATACGATTAAAGTTTTGATTAAAAATATCTGTTCCCGGTTGGAAAAATCCTATTCCATCCACGCTAGGAATGTTCGCATTACCCGTGTTTGTCCAATTCTGAACCAGTTGATGATAATACAACAAACTATCATAATGATCTGTAAACCACTGCTGATATTGATCTTGAGTGGGTACAATATAAAAATTAGGTTCTTGTGGCCAATTCGGATTTTGAACATATTGAGGATACCCCATGTCCAACACCCTATTCTGGATTGAGTCTTTCCAATATTTCACATAAACGTTAGCCCACAACTCATTGCTTCTCGCCTCTTCTAATAATTTTAACGACGTGAAATACGGATCATAACTTCGACCTGCATCTTCACCGGTTCCATAAATCCTGATGAAATAATCATTTTCTTTTTTTAATTCAATCCGGCCTTGATAAAAGAGAATATCTCTAAGACTAAATCTATTGTCTCCTTGATACACGGTTGTCCCTTGCCCCACATTCGCTGCAAAAATGATTTCAGGGGAATTCTCCTTCAACTCTGGTTTTAACCGCCAATGCGCTACTGCATTTGCCTTTACATTTTTGGTATTGTAGTCTACCACATCAGACTCGCGGTAACCGTTTCGAAAGAATACACCCATACCTGGCTTACCATTCAAATCACCCGAAAAATCATTCGCTGGAAAATATTCATCGCCATAGATGTTCACTGCATTAAATCCGCCGGCATTCTGAACCCCATACTCGCTGTTATAAACGGGATTGTAATTATCAGCGGCCCAATCCAATGCACTAAAAGCAAAAACGTTAAACTTATAAGCTAGAAATGGCTCATCCATTTTATTTCGAAAAACATGTGCAAACCGAACCGATGGCTCAACTAGCTTTCGTTCCCCAACCCGAACTTGAGCCGTTAATCCTGGAAAATCAAAAGGGTTTTTTGTTTCCATTTTAACAACACCATTAAACGCTCCAGGACCAAAAAATGCACTACTCGCTCCTTGAACAATATCAACTCCTACTACATCCAAATCAGGTGCTCCTAAAAAATTACCCAATGAAAAATTCAAACCCGGCGACTGATTGTCAACTCCGTCTATTAGCTGCAGACTTCGAACGGGAGAGGTTGAATTGAACCCCCTTGTATTAATTACACGAAATCCTAGACTAGCTGTGGTTAAATCAACGCCCTTAAGCGTTCCAAGACTCTCATAAAAATTACCTGAGGCTGCGTTTTTAATGGCAGTTAGGTCTAATCGTTCAACAGTCAACGGATTCTGTTTTTGTTTTTCCGTTATTCGTGAATCTACAATGTCTATAATTGGACCTGTTGAAGCGAAATCCAATTCAATTTGAATGGGTTCATTCGAAATCTCGGCAATCAACAAAGTAAATTCAGAATATCCTACAGCTTTAATACGAATTGTTGCAGGAAACTTGCTCACTTTCAACGCA
>VGFR01000134.1 GCA_016868835.1 Bacteroidota bacterium
GAGGTAGTAAGATACAGCATACGTACATGAGCCGTTGTTCACCGTTGCAGCAGCATTGTAATTGCAGGCTGTGTTGTCTGTACATCCGCTCACCGCGCAAGCTAAATCACTTCCCGAACAATCTTCATCAATTCCGTTTCCACATATTTCAGTAGCACCGGCATTTACGTTTGAATTGTTGTCATTGCAATCACCGCTGATTCCTGCGGTGGTAGTGTATCCAGCACCTGGAGAAGAACATGCAGAAGTAGTAGAAACATAGTATCCATCGGCATCCGCATCGAGGTAGTAAGAGGAGGGAAGTATACATGATCCATTGTTGGCATTTGCACATTCATTATAGTTACATGCATTCACATTGGTGCATCCGGCAATGGTTGTGGCTAAAACTTGTATACCAAATGTTCCTGTTCCAGTTGCATAACCTCCGGCCTGAATGTAATAGGTCATGCCGTTGGTCAATTGAGCGCAAGTAAGGTTAATTCGTGAATTGTAGTTTGTAGTGGAGATATCATCATTACAACCCAACTGATTGGTCAAAGTACAATCTTCATAGACGGCTAATCGGGTGTCAGCCATAGATCCAGAATTGGTTTGGATGGTAATATCACCCCCCGTGTATGTGAATTTGTACCAAACATCTTTCATTCCTCCACCTCCGCATGACGGATCAGGTCCATCTGTGCAGGTTACCGTATTATTTGCTGTAACATAAGCTGCATTTACAGTTAAGTTGGTGGCATCAGCGCATATGTCATTTGCTGCACCAGATACGATAGTAAAGGACTGACTCAAAGCATCATTAGTAGCATTTTCATCTGAGCCTCCATTGACTGAGGTTAAATTCAATGTAAGCGTATATGAACCTGCCGCTAAAGTTGAGGTAGATAAGGTAATGTTTGTTGAGGATCCAGATGTTAAACTTCCCGTATAGGTATAAGTCTGACTTGTTTGTCCACTAATGGTGTAGCCTAGAATGAATGAAGTGATAGTTGAAGTACCAACATTCATAATATTGATCGAAGGAGTTACCGTTGTTGAGCAATAGTTACCAGTAGGACTATCCACAGATACAAGAGCTAAATCTAAAGCGGGTTGGGTATAAAGTGGAGCACGCCAAGTGCCTCTTCCATAAGTTGCTGCTGTAATGGTATTGGTAGAAGTATGAATTTCCAATTCATCAATGACTACGTTGGGAAGACCATTCATGTATGGAATCCAATCTGTCAAGGAGTTGTCTTTGTAATACACACCCGCATCTGTTCCCACATAAATTGCATCGGTGCCATTGCTATGATAGGCGAGGGTATTGGCAGGTATATTTGGTAAACTTCCGGAGATATTGGACCAAGTTGTTCCGCCATTTGTTGATTCATAAACTTTACTTCCTGCGGTATAGCCACTCACAGAAACATAAACATGGTTTTCATCGGTGGGATCAACGGCAATTGAAGTGATATATAGATTTGGCAGTCCTGAAAGTGCGGTGAATGCATTTGCGTTTGTGGTTTTATACAGCGCAGCTCCTTTCGATGCATAAATGACATTGGCATTGGATAAGGAAACTGCGAATGCATTGATTACTCCGGTTCCGAATGCTCCCAAAGCAGTGAAGCTGGTACCCGCATTTGTTGATTTATAAATTTTTGTTTTACCTACATATAAGTCGTTGTCGGTAGCACCGAGTGCATAAGGTGTAACCCATGCACCGTCTTCATTAACTCCTGTTCCCCCGCTATTGACAAGCGCGGAAAAGCTTACTCCGTTTGTGGATTTATAAATAGCACCGTAGTAAATTTCACCGTACATAACATTGGCATCGGTTCGGGCAATGATGCATTCCATTCCATCGCCACCAAGCACATTGGTATGTGTTGTTCCAATTTTAAGATTTGTGCCATTGTCTTGCCATCCAGTTAAAATTTTATTTCCATTTAATTGAGCAATGCTTAATCGATACTGTTGTGAAATTTCAAGGTTACTTGAGATGTCAGAGTAGGATGTTCCACCGTTAGAGGTTTTGAATACCCCACCGTCGCAACCAACCAAAAGACTATTTGATGCTGGTAGCCAAGTGAGGCAATGAATATCGGCATGTACATATGGAGCACCTGATCCGGTCCAATGACCATTGATTGACCATGAAGTTCCACCATTGGTACTCTTCCAAATATTTACTCCTCCAACATAAACTTCATTTGCATTTGATGAGTTCGCTTCTATGGTCAAGTCATACCAACCTTGTCCGCCTGCATCGCCGCCATTGGAATTCCATCCCAATAGATTGGGTGTAGTGGCAGTAGTGGTGAAATTCGTTCCACTATCAGTTGATTTATATACTCCACGAAGACCATAATCTGTATTGTTTGAAACGAGCAAATACACAACGGCGTTATTGGCTGCAGATACAGCAATAGAAATTCGGTTGACATTGGTTGTTGGAAGTCCAGCAGAAATTGTAGTGAACGTGTCTCCTGTATTTGTGCTTTTCATGAAGGTTCCGCCTGAAGCGTATACTACCGTTGGATCACTCGGTTTGAATTCCAAATCTTTAAAACTACCCGACTGCACCAGAGTCCATGATACTCCTGCATCAGTTGTTTTATAAATACCGTTACTTGTAGCCGCTAACAAGATGTTTGAATTGGATGGATGAATTAAAATTCGGCTTGTTGTTCTGTTGTTGGTTACGGCCCAGTTCAGGCCGGTTGTGTTCCAGGTGGCACCACCGTCTGTCGATTTTAAAACGCCAAGCGAGTAGGTGTCACTTGCATCGCCATCACCAGTGGCTATATACAAAGTATTCGTATTATTTGGGTCAATGGCAATGTCTGTCACACCAATTGACGTTAGAAAATCAGTATTCATGCAGGTCCAAGAGGTTCCGCTATTGGTAGTTTTCCACAAGCCTCCTGCCGGCGCACAGGCGTAATATATGGTTGTGCTTCCGGGTTGAACCCGAACAGAATTTACGCGACCTACACCACCGCCTGATGGAACACTGGTGTTTCCGATATAAGTCCAAAGTCCGGCCGAACCATTTGCCGGTGGGAATAGTCCGGGCGATTGCTGTTTGGCGAGTTCAATGGCATTTGCTGCCATTCGCTTTCCTGATGGATAAACACGAGGTTCCATAAACCACTCCCAACGCTTGTAGGCCATGAATCCCTTTCCCTTCGGATACGGACGAAGTATGGCATTCCAATGTTGGTTGAATGCGTCTTGAACATCATAAAAATTGGCATTCTCATCAAGCATAAGATCTTGCCAGGTTTTACTTTGACTGAATGACGGTAGTGTGATGATTGATAAGGAAACGACCACAAGAAATCGAAAAATTGAACTCATTAATAGATTTTTATCAAATGTATGCAACGCAGTCAAGAACAAAAAGGTTACATACAAAATCCCCCATGGTGATGTTGAAAACTAAACCTACTCTTCAATTTTAAGACATTTGAATCTAGTGTACTTTCGAGACTTGATTTCTAAGAAAGGCGCGATGGCAGAACAAGTAAACTATACAGAAGATAATATTAAATCGTTGAATGGTATGAGCACATTTCGCTTGCGACCAGGTATGTACATTGGAAAATTAGGTGACGGTTCAGCATCTGACGATGGTATTTATGTTTTGCTAAAAGAAATCATGGACAACTCCATTGACGAATTTGTCATGGGAAACGGAAAGACTGTTGAAATTACCATTAAAGATAGAATGGTAACGGTACGTGATTTTGGAAGGGGTATTCCCTTAGGTAAAGTGATTGATTGCGTTTCCAAAATAAATACAGGTGGAAAATATGATTCTCGGGCATTTAAAAAGTCTGTGGGATTAAATGGAGTAGGTACCAAGGCTGTGAACGCATTGAGCTCATACTTCAGAGTAGAATCTGTTCGTGATGGAGAGAATAAAGCCGCTGAATTTGCAAAGGGTGTAATCACAAAAGATTTTAAAGTTGGTAAATCTCTAGAGAAAAATGGAACCATGATGAGTTTCATCCCTGACGACACCATTTTCCAACATTTTCAATTTCGCTCTCAACATATTGAGCGTTTGCTTTGGAATTATTGTTATTTGAATGCAGGCCTAACCATTGTTTTCAATGGACAAAAGTTTAAAAGCGAAAATGGATTAAAAGATTTATTGGCTGCGAACATGAGTGAGGATCCGCTCTACACACCCATACACCTTCGTGGAGATGATATTGAAGTAGCCATAACCCACACGAACAGTTACGGTGAAGAATATTACAGCTTCGTTAACGGTCAATATACCACACAAGGCGGAACGCATCAGGCGGCCTTCAGAGAAGCCTATGTTAAAGTTATTCGCGATTTTTTCAAAAAAGATTATGAAGCGGTTGATATTCGTTCGGGAATTGTAGCTGCAGTGGCTGTTAAGGTCATTGAACCCGTTTTTGAATCGCAAACCAAAACGAAATTGGGTTCAAATGAAATTGAACCCAATGGCAAAAGCATCAAGACGTTTATTCTCGATTTTCTCGCAAAAGAATTGGATAATTTTCTTCATAGAAATCCAGATCTAGCTCAAAATCTTC
>VGFR01000135.1 GCA_016868835.1 Bacteroidota bacterium
TCATAGAAATAAGATGGAATGCTGTATGTCGAATTACAATCGGTTCCACCGGCTGCCAAGCAGTCGAAATACTGACGGTGTAATTGCGCATCTTGTCTGAGTGACACAAAGAATCTGTCATATTGAAGACAAGTTGATTCAGTAACAGATGCTGTTCCATCATTTGTTAGAGGCCCTGTCCAAAAGTCATTACCATCTCCCCTGAAGGTCACGGCAGCTAATTTCAACTGTTGGTCAGGAGAAATTCCTCCCATCCAAAGTGCACCAGCATAAAGTGAGCTAACGCCGCCTCCTTTTGGAACTTCGTATGCAGCACGACTGTTTGCACGATCTTGCCACATAGACCCACCTGTTTCAATGAGGGCTTTCACATTGTTCCATGCTAAATCGCGGAGACCAGTTGCGGGAGCACACAGGGCAGCACGAGATTCTTGAATAATTTGTTCGTTTTGCTCGGCCATACCAGCACCTAAAACAGATTTAAGTGCGAGTGCGGGGGTGGAAAATCCAACTGCGAGAGCTATGATTCCAATGGTTATCTTCTTTCTCATTCTATTCAGATAATTCATTAATTCAAATTAAAAATCAAAGCGAACACCTAGACGAATTTGACGAGGTGAGCCAAGATTATAAGGGTTATTCACGTACATGCTGTAGTAGTTACGGAATGCTTCAGGTGAATTCTGAGCATTGATGAAGTTTTGGAACTGAGCAGCTGCTAAGTATCCATCATCATCTGGCGTTCCAGTAAATCTGTAAACGCTTATGATATTTCTTGTGTTAAGAAGGTTGTTAACCCATAGGTAGACGTTCAAGTTTGCAGCCTTTTTCTTATCACCTTCTTTACCAAATGTCAAAGGAATATTCTTATCAAGATTCAAGTCTACAGTAAACTGCCAAGGCAAGCGGGCGCTGTTGATACCACCTGCTGTTGTAGGACTTAATTCACCTGTAATAGGAGTAGGCAATACTTGTGCGGTGTAAGGCGTACCTGAACCAAGGTTTGCAATGAAGTTAGCACCTGTACTAGCAAAGATTTGCTTTCCAAACCAAACAGGACCGTTGTATTCTTTACCCTCACCGAAGCGATAGTCAACAGTCATTACAATGCGGTGGCGTTGATCATAGTTGAAAGGAGAGACAGTTCTTAAGTTAGGAAGACCAGCAGCAATCAGAGCCAATTGAGTTTGTGTTGTAGACCCCGTACCATCTGCAAACTGCAGGGTGTATGAAGCTTTCATCCATAAATTTCCAGTTCTTCTTAAATCGTAAGTAACGGTTAATCCTTTTACTGTTCCGAAATCGAGGTTGCCGAATGCACTGTATGTACTTGGGTACGCACCATTGAATTTACGAACCTGAATCATATCACGCAATTCACGGTAGAACGCCTCAATTTTAATGGAAGAAGTTTTACTTAAAACTTGTTGGAAACCGAGTGCATAATCTACAGTTTTCTCAGGACGTAAGTTTGGATTATTCAAAAGAACGTTTCTGTTTTCCATGTATAAATAATCTACTGGATTGAAACGATTTGATGAAACCGGGCGCTGAGTTAAGATGTCATAGTGAGCGAAGAATAGAGCTTCCTCAGAAATTGGGAATGAGAAAGCAACGCGAGGCATGAAGTTTACTGCGGGCTCGTATTCTTTGAAAGAGCCACTTGTTAATTCTGCATCAGAATCAACTTTTAAGAATGGATTTACTTTACCACCTGAGGCGACTGCTGTGAATGGGTCATTCACATAGGTACCTTGCGCATTGTACCAGTTGTCACCATCACGGTATCCGGTAATTGTAGTTGGATTTCTTAAATCATCAACGTAAACTACGAAATCATCACCAATATTTGCTGGTCTTTCAACACCAAGTGAGTTGTAATCAACTTCAGATGCTGTGAAAGCTTCTGAAATTACATACGGATCTTTAGGAACGAATTGGTTCGCGTCATAACGGTCAACACGCAAACCAACGTTGAAAATCAAATCATCAAAGGCAAACTTGTCCATGATGTAGCCTGAAATGTACACTGGTTCGAAAGCCCCGACTGCACGAGTAGGGTAGTTTCCTTCACCTAGCGTATATCTTTCAGAAAAGAAATCATCCAATGATGGTCTACGATTCAATAGGTTTCCGTGGTGGTCGTATCCGAAATAGGTTACTACATTGTTTCCGCTGTTTAACAGGTCGCTCGCACCAAACATTTCAATAGAAAGTTGATCAGGAGTTAATCCATCTGTATTGATGAAGTCTGTTCCAGCGGGGTTTAGTCCCAAAGCTTCACGAAGGTTGTAGTCAAATTCAAATTGACCAGTACCAATAAGATTGCTATAGTTAATGTAGGTGTATGTACCGTTGTTGTTGTAGGTTGGGTCATTCACATTTAACTCTTGGTTGTGGTAGTTTGCATATTGTCTTGCAAGTGTCCAAAGACCAATTGGAGCAACTGAATAACCGGCGTCTCTGCGTTGTTCAAACTCGAAACCAACTTCAACGGCATGGTCTCCAATGTCTGCAGATCCAGAACCTGTAACACGGAATTGGCTTTGGTTATTCAAACTGTATCCGTTTGATTTGGTTCCAATGTGAGTCCACAAAGCATATGTCCCTGTTGGTTGCATACCATTAACAAGACCGTTTCCACCTTGAATGTTGGTAATTGATGAGTAAGGTGAATTACCAATTTGCTCGGCTTCTGTAGTACCATCGTTTAATGTGGCATCAAAAAATCCATCGTCAGTTATAAAGGTGTCGGTTCCATCCAATACTTCATTCACATAAGGATTTGTATCAAATAAGCCGAAGAATTGACTTGTCATGGCTGCCAAATCAGGATTGTATTCAGAAGGTGTGAAGTTTACGTTCACATCTTGCCACCCGTTTTGCTCGTAATAATTTCCAGACTGAGCAAGGGTGTATGATGGAAGTCGGTAAACATCGAATGTACCTACATGACCATATCTGAATAGATTATCTCTGTGTTGTGCATCTTCCGTTCTACCAATTGATTTTGAATAGTCTGCTTGAATTCTGTAATAAACGTTTTTCAAGTTAGATGAGCCAGATTCTTCCTCGGTATTCTTGAAACGTTGAGCGAATTTCGCGTAAGCTCTCCAGTCTAAAGAAGTACTCAACTGGTTGTTCTGCCAGTTTGAGAGCATATTACCGTAGTCGAAATTGTATCCTGTTCTATAGTTGGCAGTACCACCAAGTGTGATGGTCACACTTTCTGACGGCGTTGCATCTACTTTAAAGGTAGCTTGAGCAGTTTTAGAACGCACATTCATGCGTGTTTTAATTTTTTCAAAATCAGAACTTGTTAAGAAATCAGCATTGTACAAAGCTCCGTTCACGGTACCATCTTGTTGAATGTTTTGTCTTAACGGATCGCTCAACAAGTTTTGTCTTGCTGACTCTGTCATACGATAAACACCGCCATAGGCCGGAGAACCGTCTACAATGTCATTGTAATTACCAGAGAAAAAGAAACCTAAAATAGGTCTTCCTTTTTTACCATCTTTTTTCTGGAACATCAATGGTCCTGACAATGAACCTTCGATTAGGTTGTAGCCGTATGCATCGAGACCTACGACTTTATCTCCTACCATAAATCCAGAAGTAATGGCTTCAATACCTCCTGAAAATTCAGCAGATGCAGAGCGCAAACTAATATTAATAACACCACCTGTTGCGTCTCCGATGTTTGCTGGAATACCACCTGTGATAACCGAAACCTCTTCAATAGCAGATTTTGGAAGTGAAGAAGATCCGCGGACTTTAATCCCATCAATGTAAATCCAAGTAGACCCTGTACGTGCACCGCGAATGGAGATTCCTCCACCAGTACCAGCAGAGCTCACACCGGCAACGGTTTGAGCCAGACCAAGAGCATCTCGACTTGGCATTTTTTGCAATTCTTCACGAGTAACGGTACCACCACTAGCTCCGCCATCTTTATCAATCAATGGAACCTTGAAATCTTTAATTTCAATTACATTCATATCAACCCCAGAACTTAATTCAGCATTAACAAACTGAATCTTTCCTGCAGAAACAGGTACGCCTTTCTGATTTTGAGTTTGGTAACCAACAAATGTGAATTGGATATCGTATGTTCCTGGGTCAACAGGCTTAATGGTGTATTCTCCGTCTGGATCTGTTTGAGCCCCTGTAACGAGATTCCCGTTCAGAAAAACAATAACGTTTACAAAGGGGAGCGGCTTTTTAGTTTCCGCATCGGTAACTTTTCCTTTTAACGTACCAGCACCCCCTTGGGCAAACGCCACGGTGGTTGGTAGAATCAATAAACTCAACAGCAGGTATAACGTTCTCTGCATAATTTTTAGGTTAAGGATTACAAATAGTCTAAATACAACGGGTGCTAAAATAACACATGCTTCGCTTAAAATTGAATTTTAGTTCACCTAA
>VGFR01000136.1 GCA_016868835.1 Bacteroidota bacterium
GGTTTTTTAACTAATTTGTTTGTAAGCCTTACGCGATGCAGAATAGCGATCTTAAATAAAGTTGTTTTTTTGCTGGGATACGTTGGGTAAGCCACCCAAACAGGCAATGAAAAGCCATTCAGAATGAAAAAATAGGCCTCTCGAAAAAGACAGACCATGTCTTTCACCATTTTTTCAAACAGGGGGGTGCGTTTGGAATAATTGTTTCGAATTGCCACTTTGTAAATGTATTACCTTTGCCTGCATGATTCGGGGAGTTTTATTGAGTATTGTGTTGTTTATGATTTTTGCTCTAAGTTGGGCAAGCATAACTACAATTTCATGGCTTATTCAGCGCGATTCGTTGTCCGAAACTTCTTGTATTCAAAAATCTAAGGCTAACAATACTTGCATGGCCATGTGTTGCCTTGTAAAAGAACTTAAGAAGCAAGAACAAAAAAAGACAAAAGAACCACTTCTTCTGAATTTTACGGCATGTGAGAAATGGATTAATGTAGAAAGTTCAAATTATGTCGTGATCCAAATGGGAATGAATCATGTGAAATGGAGTCAGCTGTTTTGTATCGAAACCAATGAAGGGTTTCATGCATTGATTGATCATCCGCCCGCTTTTTTGATTTAATCTAGGTCATAGAGTTAATTCAAAAAAATAAAAAATGATTAAAAAGACGTTGTTCATGCTAGCGGTATTGGCCGTTCAGCACACTTGGTCTTGTGATATTTGCGGTGGTGGAAGTCAGTGGTTAAATACAGGGTTGCAGCCCCAATTTAATCAGCATTATTTTGGAATAAGCGGCAGCTTCCGCAAATTCTTGAATTCTGAAAAAAGCCACTCGTCAAGTGCATCTCAGGACCAACTGTTCACGCTGAATGCCACGGGCAGATTTTCGATTAATGACAAATTTCAATTCAGTTTAAGTATACCTTATTCTGTGAATTCCAGGACCACAGCAGATAAAAAAAAATCTACTCAGGGAATTGGTGACATTCAATTTCAGTGGGGGAGTTTGTGGATGAATAGAGGGCTTCGTGAAGGAAAAATTCGATTGTTTCTTCAAAGTCAGTTTTCATTTCGACTTCCTACGAAGTTGAATAAGGAACAAACCTTACCATTGGCAATGAGACCTTCTCTAGGTTCCTATGGTGTTGGGTTTTCTGTAAACGGAATGTTGGCTTCTAAAAGCTGGGCTGTTGCATCGCAATTGGGATATTTTTATTCATTTATGGATGAGAATGCTTATCAACTGGCCGATCAATGGGTTGGTAATTTGCAGTTGTTTTGGTTTGTTCCAACTGGGAAATTGAAGCTTGCACCTCATTTTCAAGTGAGAGGAATAAAACATGGAGTGGATTATCAATATGATTATCCAGTAATGAATGCAAATGAACAAAGATTGAATCTCGGTTTCGGCCTAGATGTGTACAAGGAAAAATTTGCTTTTATTTCAAACGTGTATTTTCGAGGTTGGGAAAAATTTGAGACAGAACTTCCCAACCTAAAAAAAGATATTTTGGTCTCATTCATCTATTTCTTAAATCATAAAAAACAATAAAAATGAAAAATTATATTGCCTTAGTCGTTGTATTATTCACATTACTTAGTTGCCACAGACACGAGGAGAATAGCGCAACAATTACCATTAGTTCTCCTGATCCAGCAGTTTATTTTGTTGGAGGAGATACCATTTTTATTCAGGGAAGTGTGGTTGCTGAGTCTGAAATGCACGGCATGACCATCCAGCTTTTGAACGATGCCAATGACTCTGTTATGTATACGTATTCAAACGAAGAGCATTTGGCAAGTTATACTTTTAATCAGTTTTATGTGAATCAGGTTGCGGAACATATGGATGTAAGGTTAGAGGTAGTTGCAGAATTGGATCATGACGGAAATGAAGCGAAGAAAACAATGCTTCTCCACCTTTATCCCTAATTTTTCGCAAGCACACGCTGTGTAATGAAGTCGAATTCTAAATTTCCTCGAGCGGGAGAATATTCTCGACCATAAAAAATGATTTGAAGATGCAATTTATTCCAAAGCGCCTCTGGAAAAAGGCGCTTTGCATCTTTTTCTGTTTGATCAACATTTTTCCCGTTGGTTAGTTTCCATCGAGTCATAAGCCTGTGAATATGCGTGTCTACGGGAAATGCAGGTACTCCAAACCATTGCGACATAACCACACTGGCTGTTTTATGTCCAACACCAGGTAATTCTTCTAATGCTTCAAACGATTGAGGCACGGACCCTTGGTGTTTTTCTATTAATATTTTTGAAAGTTCCCAAATGGCACTACTCTTTGCAGGCGATAATCCACAAGGACGTATGATGCTTTTTATTTCCTCTTTACTTAATTCAACCATTTCATAGGGTGTGCTCGCGCGTTCGAACAAAAAGGGCGTAACTTGATTTACTCGAACATCTGTGCATTGCGCTGAGAGCAGAACCGCAATGAGTAAGGTGTATGCGTCAGTATGATCCAGAGGTACCGGTGTCTCTGGATAAAGTCGCTCCAATTCCTCAATAATGAAGGCTACCTTTTCTTTCTTCTTCATGGTCGAATGAATTCACAAGTAGTCCGGTTTTGATTCAAATATTCTTGTTTTATGGCACCGTACCATTTCATTTCTATTCCATTCTTTTGCTCATGAAACTCAGTGAGAAAAAATGTATTTTGAATTTGAATACGACTCACGAAAGGCCCACTAACGGGGACTTCAAGATATAGCGTAATGGTTTCGGCATTGTCTTTCTGATAACCCAAGAAATAAAGATTTTTCGGAAGATCGTCTACTGTAAGTTTTAAGTTCGATTCAATGTATTTGAAAATAGCGTTGTTTTCTTCTCTTTCAAATCCGTTCGATCGTTCTTGCAATTCAAATTTTTTATTCCCCGTTTCTTTTTTGAGAATTCGTTCAAAATCATCAATGAAGAATTGAATGCGAATTTCCAACATGCTCGCTTGAGCATTGTATTCAATAAAGGTGTTGCTCACATAGAATTTATGATCCAAAACAGTCTCACCCTTTGAAGTGCTGAATAAATAGAAAGTGGCAAATGCGAAAAGGAATAAATTTTTCATGATTCGAATTTACGCGATTCTCACTCATTCAATTGTATTTTTGAAACATGTTAAAATGTACCTTGTCTCTTTCAGAAATTCAACGCGCTCAAGAAATTATTGATTCTTCAAAGAATATTGTTTTGTCTACTCATCAAAGCCCTGATGGCGATGCGGTAGGATCGGTTGGTGCAATGTCACAAATGCTCAAGGCTTTGAATAAAAATGTTAAAGTTGTTTTTCCAGATGATGTTCCTGCAAATTTGAATTGGGTGCCGGGCACTCAGAGTGCTTTGGTGTTCAAACAAGATTCAAATGGGGTAGAGCAGGCAATGTCTGAGGCAGACTTGCTCATTATTCTTGATTACAATCATTTGGGAAGAATTGGAGATGGTGTCAAGAAATGCATTGAACGAAACTTAGATCACTTGAAAGTGATATTGATTGATCATCATGAACAACCTGCCGAATTCCCTCAAGTAATATACAGTGACACCTCCATTTGCTCAACTTGTGAAATGGTATTTCATTTTGCGGGAGCAATGAATTGGTTAGAGAAATTAGATGTTCATACCATGGAAGCCATTTACTGCGGTATGATGACCGATACCATGTCATTTCGTTTTCCAAGTGTAACGGCTGAAACACATGAGATCGTCTCATTCATGATGAAGAAGGGATTAAAGCCTCATGTGGTGCATGAACAAGTGCATGATGTTCAGCGTTTAGAAAAAATTAAATTAACGGGGTTTGCACTTTCTAACGGATTGCACGTTCTTGAAAAATATAAGGCGGCATACATCGTTTTAACGAAAGCTGAACTGGATGAATTCAACCCTCAGCCCGGAGATACGGAAGGTTTAGTGAACATGGCTTTAAGTATTGAAGGAACAACCATTGCAGCGTTTTTTAGAGAAGATGATGGATGTGTGCGAATTAGTTTTCGAAGCAAAGGAACACGAGATGTGAATAAGATGGCACGTGCACACTTCAATGGAGGAGGGCACAAAAATGCCGCAGGAGCCAGAATGCATGAGCCATTGAATGAGGTAATACAGAAATTTCATCATCTACTTGAATCGAACGAAATATGAAACAACTTTTTTGGATACTCCCTTTAGTCATAGCTTTCTTCATTTCAGGTTGCGGTGACGGTCAAGTGAAAAACAGCGAGAAATCAGATGCTGAAATTGCTGAAATGCTCTTGGAATATAATAAGGCCAATCACCAAAATCAGAAGACCACCATTCAAGCATATATCAAAGAAAAACAATGGCCAATGCAAGAGACAGGGACCGGTGTATACTATTGGATATATGAATCGAAGGGAGATACAACAGATGTTCGTGAAGGTAATTATGTAATCGTA
>VGFR01000137.1 GCA_016868835.1 Bacteroidota bacterium
TAGAATTGTGGAAATTGCATTTGTGAAGATGCATGTCTCAGGTGAAGTTGAAACACTTCCAAGTCAAGAGAATGCACGATTCCTCATTCACCCCAACATGAACATACCCATTGAATCGTCTTTGGTTCATGGTATATACGATGAAGATGTTGTTTCAGCGCCGAAATTTAGTGAGTGTGCTCACGAATTAATAAGTTTCATAGACGGGTGTGATTTAGCGGGATTCAATAGTAACAAATTCGATATACCACTTTTGGCTGAAGAGTTTTTGAGGGCAGGAGTATATTTCAGTCTAGATAACAGACACACAGTTGATGTGCAAGTGTTGTTTCATCAATTGGAACCTCGAAATCTAACCGCAGCCGTTAATTATTATTGCAACAAAGATTTGCCTAACGCTCATGCCGCATTAGTAGACACGCTTGCCACAAAAGATGTTCTTTTGGGTATGTTTCAGAAATATGGAAATACAGAAAAAGCTTTGCCCGTTGATGTGGAAGAATTGGAGAGGAAAAGTTTGTATCGGAAGCGAGCCGATCTAATTGGCAATTTGGTTTACAATGACCAAGATGAAATGGTTTTTGGTTTTGGCAAGTACAAAGGAGTTTCAGTTAAAGACGTCTTTGCCAAAGAACCGGGATATTACAGCTGGATGATGAATGCCGATTTCCCACTCTACACCAAAGAAGTCCTAAGAACTTTCAAAGAAAGTCTTCAAAAATAAATTTCGTTGACACTGAAAAAGAAATGTTTGGTCCTTGTTTCGAATGATCTTACATTCGATCAACGTGTAAGGAAAACGTGCGATAGTATGCTATCGGAGGGATACCAAATAGAGCTTCTAGGAATAAAGAAACGGGAAAGCAGAGATATAATACGTTCTTATAAAACAACCCGATTAGATGTTTTTTTTAGCAAAGGCTGGTTGTTTTATGCTACGTTGAATTTGCGTTTGTTTTTCTATATTTTGTTTCGATCTTATGATGTTGTTTGGAGTAACGATTTAGACACACTTCTTCCTGCGGCATTTCTGAAACGGTTGAAAAAATATATACTGATTTATGATTCTCATGAGTATTTTACAGGAGCCGAGGGACTGACTGGACGTGATTCAATCAAGAAAATCTGGGAACGAATTGAAAGGTATGCGGTGCCCAAGGCAGATGTTTTTATTACAGTGAATCAGAGTATTGCCGAAATTTATTCAACGAAATATGCTCGATTAGTGTACGTTCTGCGCAATATGCCCAACTCAAATTCAGTGAATTCGGAATTACATCAGACACTATTGGAACTACCAAATCAATTTGTACTTCTGCAAGGCGCATACATTGATCCCGATCGAGGTGGAATGGAATTGGTGTCTGCTTTTGAATACATTGATTCCAAGAAATTAGTGGTAGTTGGTTCGGGCAGAGACTTGCCAAACATGAAACAATTGGCAATTGAAAAGGGATTGAATGAAAAAGTACTCTTTGTAGATAGGCTTGCTCCAGAAGAATTGCGAGAACTAACAAAAAAAGCTTGGTTGGGAGTTTCATTAGATAAACCTGTTCATTTGAATTATACTTTTTCGCTACCTAATAAAATTTTTGATTACATACATGCAGAAATACCTGTGTTGGTAAGTCCGTTAGTTGAATTAAAACGTATAGTAGAAGAGTATAATGTTGGAATTGTATTGACCGAAGTTACGCCCAAAGCCATAGCCCAGGCCATACTCGCATTATCTGATGAAGAGCGCTTGGAATTTTGTAAGAATGCAAAAAAGGCAAAGCAAAGTTTGACTTGGGAATCTGATATGAACGGTGTGTTAGTTGCTATTAAAAAGCAAATCCCACACTGAGCCCTGACTTTATGAAATAACCAACGTAGGGCCGGAAGATGTAATTCGGTTCTTGGATCCAAGGCGTGTTCTGTGAAATGCGTTGATCACCAGTATTCCAAATGGTTCCCAGGTGTCCGTCAATACTTATGTGCTTGTCAAATACTTTATGAAATCCAAGAGCCATACCTAGACCACCAGTATGAATGGATTTTGTATCGTAATATTCATAATAATTATTGGTCAGGGCGTCATACAAATAATTCATCTGTATGGCTTCTAAGTATTGGTATCGAAGGAAGGAAGACAAGTAGAACCCATTCATTGCAGTGGCATTTCCCATGTAATAACGAAATTCTGGAGTTACAGCTACGCGTGAAAGATAAGATGACGAGAAAGTAATGCTTTGATCGGTATACAAGGCTGAAAGGCCCAAAGAATACTTATCGCCGAACCCTCTTTCATAGGAAAGAGAAATGGTTCTAGCTATGGGAGAGTGAATATCGAGTTTAATGGCGTTTTTAGGTTGCGAAAAACCGGTTAAAGTTTGAAAAATCAACAGAATTCCGAATAACTTGCTTATAACCTGCATATAATTTTCGTTTTGTGAGTCTAAATTTAACGCAACTTCGCATTACAAAATTTCAATATGTCTAAAAAGTTTAAAACCATTTATCTCGCCGTAGCGCCTGTTTTGTTTGGATTGAGTTGGTTCATTTCAAACAGGTTGTTCGAACAATTCATGAGTGACAAGGGAACTGTTGACCATCCGGTGACTAACCACAGCCTCGCATTTGCTTCAGGTTTTACCTTGGTATATATCATCATCTTTTTCGTTATACTGGATTTGTATCCAACAAAAAAAACAGCTTAATTTTTACTTTGTAATTCCTTTACAAGGTGACTTTAGAAAATTTGAAAAACACAAACGATAAATAACTATTAAAAAGATCAAACATGAGTGAAGTAAACAAAGACAAGTTAAAGGCTCTTCAATTGACCATGGATAAATTGGAAAAGACATATGGCAAAGGAGCTGTTATGAAATTAGGTGATTCTGCCATTGAAGCTGTTGAGGTTATTCCAAGTGGTTCATTGGGCTTGGACTTGGCACTCGGAATTGGGGGTTATCCGAAAGGTAGAATTGTAGAAATATATGGTCCTGAATCGTCAGGTAAAACCACCCTCGCCATTCATGCAATTGCTGAATGTCAGAAGCGTGGGGGTATTGCGGCTATCATAGATGCTGAACACGCATTTGACAAGTTTTATGCTGAGGCATTGGGAGTTGATACCGAAAACTTACTGATTGCTCAGCCTGACCATGGCGAGCAAGGTTTAGAGATTGCAGATAATTTGATTCGTTCAGGAGCCATTGACTTGATTGTTATAGATTCTGTAGCTGCGTTAACGCCGAGATCAGAAATTGAAGGGGAGATGGGCGACTCGAATGTAGGTGTGCAAGCCAGGTTAATGTCGAAAGCGTTGAGAAAATTAACAGGTACCATTAGCAAGACAGGATGTTGCTGCATCTTTATTAACCAGTTGCGTGAGAAAATTGGAGTGATGTTCGGAAATCCGGAAACAACAACAGGTGGAAATGCATTGAAGTTCTATGCTTCTATTCGTTTAGATATTCGCAGATCTGCACAGTTGAAAGATGGTGAGAATGCCGTTGGAAATCACACCAAAGTGAAGGTGGTAAAGAACAAAGTTGCACCTCCGTTTAGAACCACTGAATTCGATATCATGTATGGTCAAGGAATTAGCCGTGTGGGAGAGTTGATTGACATGGGCGTTGATTTGAACATTGTAAAGAAGGCAGGATCTTGGTTCTCTTACGGAGAAACCAAATTGGGACAAGGTCGCGACGCTGTTAAACAATTGCTTGATGATAATCCAGAATTGATGGAGGAGATTGAAGCGAAAGTGAAGGAAGCCATTGCTGCGAAGAATGCATAATTGTTTTCAAAGGCAACAAAAAAGAGGAACCATCGGTTCCTCTTTTTTATTTCCAGAAGTAGTATTTATTACTTAATGTATCGCCAATCTTGATTGTTCTTAATGCCTTTCAACGAGTGGTAAATTAACTTGATGACCGCCTCTACATCGTCCTTCGCCACCATTTCTACTGTTGTATGCATGTAACGCAAGGGAAGAGAAATCAACGCGCTCGCAACTCCAGCATTGCTGTAGGCGAATGCATCAGTGTCGGTTCCTGTTGCACGGTAAACCGCTGCACGCTGAATGTCAATTTTATTCTTTTCAGCAGTTTTGACAATGTGCTTCAATAAATTGTTTTGAACGGCAGGACCGTAACTTAAAACAGGACCTTTACCGCAGGCTAAATCACCACTCATTATTTTACTCATCATTGGAGTTTGCGTATCGTGACACACATCCGTTACTATGGCTACATCTGGATTAATGCGATGCGCAATCATTTCGGCACCTCGTAATCCAATCTCTTCTTGAACAGAATTTGTGAAGTATACACCGAACGGAAGTTTGTCTTTGTTCTCTGTCAGCATGCGGGCAACCTCGGCAATTATGAATCCACCAATGCGATTATCGAGCGCACGTCCTAAATAAT
>VGFR01000138.1 GCA_016868835.1 Bacteroidota bacterium
GTGGTTTAGTTGGAGCCGATGGGCCTACGCACCACGGAGCATATGACATTGCATACATGCGTTGCATTCCAAACATGGTGGTTTCTTCACCCATGAATGAAGAAGAATTGCGTAACCTCATGTATACTTCTCAGTTGGAAAATCAAGGACCATTCTCTATTCGTTATCCGCGTGGGAATGGTGTTTTAATTGATTGGAAAACACCATTAAAAGAAATTCCAATTGGTCAAGGAAGAAGAGTGAAATCAGGAAATGATGTTGCCTTTTTAACGCTTGGCCCCATTGGAAACTATGCGCTGAAAGCATGTAGTGATTTAGAAGAACAAGGTGTAAGTGCTGCACTGTATGACATGCGTTTCGTGAAGCCGCTAGACGAAGTCTTGTTGCATGAAGTATTTGGGAAATTCAAGCACGTTATCACAGTGGAAGACGGTTGTATACAGGGAGGAATGGGAAGTGCAATCATTGAGTTTATGGCTGATCATGGATATACATCTCAAGTTAAACGATTGGGTATACCTGATGAATACATTGAGCACGGAACCCAAGATGAGTTGTATGCCGAATGTGGATTCGATGTAGCCACAATGGTTCGTACAGCTTTGGAAATGTGTCAAACCTCAAGCAAGCAACTGCTCGGCGCTTCTTAGAATTCCTTTCCTTCATTTTTTGATAACATGTGATTCATTGCTTACTTTTGACTGATGTGTCAAAGGTTTATTATTCTCCTATCGCTGTTATTTGTTGTACAAGTCCATGGACAGAACATTTCATTGGCCATTTTTGATGAAATTTCTAGAGAACCTTTGCCCGGCGTTGCAGTTCTTACCCCGCAGCAAGATAAATGGATTGCGATTGGAATCACTGATTTATCCGGTAATGTAACGTTTTCCGAATCGGCCTGCGCCGGTATCATTCATTTGAAGCATCTTGGTCATGCAGATACCACCTTTCGTTGTGCCTCCCTTCTATCTGGAAAATTGACTCCTGTTTTTCTGAAAATAGCAGTCAATTCAATCGGTAACGTAGTTATTGGATCATCAAAATACCTGCAGCCATTAGAATTCCAAACCGTTAGTTTAGATGTCATCAAGGCTGATGAGATGATTAAACGAATAACACCCGACTTAGCCAAGGCAGCGGAACGCATACCTGGGCTAACAATCATAGACGGACAAGCGAGTATACGTGGTGGAAGTGGCTATGCCTATGGAGCTGGTACACGCGTGCTGCTTGTTGTAGACAATCAACCGCTGATTACGGCAGATCGGAACGACATTAAATGGAACTATGTTCCTCTAGAACTTGCAGAACAAGTTGAAGTCATAAAAGGAGCTAGCTCGGTGCAATTTGGAAGTGCTGCATTGAATGGCATCATTCACGTTCGTACGGCCTACCCCAGCAAACACCCTGAAACTTTTGTATCGTCTTTTGCAACCGCCTACGATACGCCGAAAAATCCACTCCAAAAATGGTGGACAGACGCAAGTAGGCCCTATCAAAGTGGTATTCAATTCAGACACAAAGAGCGCCTAAAAAATGGGTTTGATTTGGTTTTAGGTGGAAATGTTTTACGCAGCCGAGGATGGTTGAACGGTGAATATGAAAGTAGGGAGCGACTTACTTTTAGAACGCGAAAAATATGGAAAGACGGACGGAAAAGTGCCGGAATAGATGGAAATTTAATGCACCAAAAGGCCGGATTCTTTTTCCTATGGAAGAATGACACAACAGATGCATTGATACCATTTAGCGATGGAACCACCATTGACATGAATGATTTTTGGGCCAACATAGATCCTTGGTATACCGTTTATGACAAGCACAGCAACAAGCACGTGTTGCGTGGTAGATATTATTACACCCTGCAAGTTGGCGGAAAGGATTGGAGCCCCGCCACACATCTCATGAGTGCTGAATATCAATTTCAAAAGAATTTTAAAAATAAAGGCGTCTTAGTTGCAGGTTTCACTGGCAATCAGTTTTTTTTCGAAGACAGTGGACTGGGCGGTATGCACAATGGAAATATGGGGGGCGCCTATGTGCAGTTCGATCAACCCTATAAAAAATGGCAGCTCAGTGTTGGGCTTCGCGAAGAATTATTCCGAATAGATCAACTGATAGCCACAAGTATTCCTGTGGGTAGAGCGGGTGTCAATTATCAAGCAGGAAAAAATACATTTATTCGCTCATCTTTCGGACAAGGGTTTCGCTTTCCATCACCTGCAGAACGATTTGTTAAGACCAATCTCGATGTGATATACATTTACCCGAATCCTGAACTTCGTCCGGAAAAAGGGTGGGGTGCAGAATTGGGTGTCAAACAACGCATACAAATAGCCAATTGGAAAGGCTATGTAGATGGATGTCTTTTTCTAACCCGATATACAGATCTTTTGGAATTCTCATTCGGAATTTGGGATACCGTAAACCAAACCATTGGAAACGCTTTCGGGAGAGGATTCAAGAGCATCAATATCACCCAAGCTCAAATTGGAGGATTAGAGCTTTCTATCAGTGGTGATAGTGATTTAGGAAATTGGCGTGTGACCACAAATGGCGGTTATACCTACATTGCCCCCATTGACTTAAACCGTGCTCCTGATTTAAAAGGAGTTTTACCTTTTGCCCAATATGCTATACAATCCTTCAATTCCGATGAAAGTTATGATGGAAGTCCTGTATTGAAATACAGATACCGTCACATGGCGAAGTTTAACATTGATTTTGATTCTCCAATGGGCATCACCTTTGGCGGAGGCATTCGAGGCTACAGTTTTATGGAACAAGTTGATTCCATTTTTGAACTCTTCGTGCCCAATTTAATCGACTACCGCATCAATAACCACGGCCCATCTTTCCTCATTGATGCTCGTTTTGGATATGTTAAAGGTCCTCACCGCTTCACAATTCAGATTACCAATGTCACGAATACATTTGTAACCATTCGACCTGCAAAACCTGAAGCTCCACGTGGTTTTATGTTCCAATATGCCTTTAACCTGCAGTCGAACGGAAGAAGCAACGTTCGGAAAAATCCCATTCGATCAGGTTTTAAACGATTCTTTCCCTAAGTCGAAAAGCAACTATGTTTTTAGAAAACACCATTAATAGAGGAAGAAGTGCCGGTTGGATTGAAGTGGTTTGTGGATCTATGTTCTCTGGTAAAACAGAGGAATTGATACGGCGTTTGCGAAGAGCAGAGTTCGCCAAAATGAAAGTTGAAATTTTCAAACCTAAATTAGATATACGATATAGCGATGAAGAGGTTGTAAGCCACAATGAAACAACCATTCGTTCCACTCCAGTTGAACATTCTTCTCAGATCTTACTTCTAGCCTCTGATGCGGAGGTGATTGGAATTGATGAAGCTCAGTTTTTCGATGATGGCTTACCGGAAGTATGCAATCAGTTGGCAAACATGGGTGTTCGGGTCATTGTTGCAGGACTTGACATGGATTATACGGGAAAACCTTTCGGACCCATGCCGCATATTCTTGCCATTGCAGAGTATGTGACAAAAGTTCATGCGATTTGCGTTGAAACAGGACAATTAGCGCATTATTCGCATCGCATTATCGAAGGAGATAAACAAGTTCAATTGGGAGAGAAAGAATCATATGTTCCACTCTCGCGTGCTGCGTTTGTGAAAAAGAAGAAATAAAAAAAGGCCTTCGCAACGAAGGCCTTTTTCAATCAAAATTGATCTGAATTATTTCGCAATCAAGTGAACCTCATCGGTAGTTCCTGACGTAGTGTCTTCAAACCACATTTCTGAGTTTGTTAAACGTAAGATTCTTACACTTGAAGCATCTCCTTGGCTATCTGTCATAGTCAAATTCGCATTGTCATTGGTCAAAGCCCAAGTACCTGTTTCAGTTTCAGTATAAGTCTGACCTAAAAAAGTATAAGATACGGTGGTTGAATAAACGCCATCTTTCTTAAATTCAACAGTAACTGTTGTGCCATCAGCCAAGAAATCTGATGTAATGTCAACACCATTTTCATAATATTTTTCAATAGTCCATATTCCTGCAACACGCGCTTCTTTTGAACGCAGAGAAAAACCAGGACCATCTTCATATTTTCCGCAACCTGCGAAAACAAACATTGCTGCCAAAGCAAATAATAAACTTAATTTTTTCATAGGATTATAATTTAGGCTTCAAAGATATTGACGAAACCAATTGAATTCCTTCATGCACATCAATTTTTCGTTAAATCGAAAGCCAGTTCAAAAACTTTTGAAATTCCCGAAGCGTCTGTTCCCCCGGCGGTAGCAAAAAAAGCTTGACCACCACCACCACCTTTTATCTCTTTCGACCATTCTTTGACCAAACTTCCTGCACTCCACTTTCTTTCATTCACCAACGAATCGCTCAAAGC
>VGFR01000139.1 GCA_016868835.1 Bacteroidota bacterium
TGATTGGCGCGGGATCAATGCAGAAATTATGTTTTATAAAAGACTGTTAGACAACCTTGAAATTGAGGCACAGGTTATACGTGGACCAAATAACAAATTTAAAAGCGCGGTTGAACCGTATATGTATGATAAGATGTCTGATGCCAATCGCCAACAGTTGGAAACGTTCATATCAGACATCTGGTCAACCATGTGTCAACGTATAGGCGTTCAAAGACCTGTGAGCATGGAAACGTTGGATATGGCGGCTACTGAACTTCGGTATTTCAATAGTTCCAAAGCTGTGGAAGATGGGCTATTAAATGGGCTTATTTATAAAGATGAATTGGAATTGAAATTAAAAGAACGTTTACAAGCCAATTGGAATGAGGGCAATTCATTGGCCGATGAGTCCATTTCATTTCAAGATTACAAAGCAGAGTTAATTACAGATCAATTATTAAATGCAGGGAACCAACAAGTAGCTGTGGTTTATGCTGTTGGTGCAATTGAAAGTGGTAAAGGAAATGACCAAACCATTGGTTCGGAGCGTATTTCTAAAGCCATTCGAGAAGCGCGAGAAAACCCCAATGTCAAAGCCGTTGTTTTGCGTGTGAATTCTCCGGGTGGAAGTGCACTCGCTAGCGATGTTATTTGGAGAGAAACGCAACTTCTCAAACAAAGCGGAAAACCATTTGTAGTGAGCATGGGAGATTACGCTGCAAGTGGTGGGTATTACATTGCATGTGGAGCCGATCGCATTTTCGCATTACCGAACACAATCACGGGTTCTATAGGTGTATTCGGGGTTATACCGAATTTGCAAAAGTTTTTTGAAAATAAATTGGGAATCACTTTCGACCGATACGAAACGCATGCACATGCAGACATGTTAGGCTTTTCAAAACCATTTGACACGCTTGAAATGACAGCAATGCAAAATATGGTCTCTGATACCTATCTTGATTTTATTACGAAAGTTGGACAGGGAAGAAACATGAGTCCTGCTCAGGTAGATAGCATTGGACAAGGTCGTGTTTGGAGCGGTCAAGATGCTCTAGCCATTGGTCTTGTAGATGAATTGGGCGGATTAAATCAAGCCATAAGTTATGCTGCAAGTAAAGCGGGAATAGGCGATTCTTATGGTCGTGTAGACTATCCAAAAATGATTGATCCGCTTGAAGAAATTCTAGAGGAAATTAGTGGCGAAAACACTGCTGCCAAAATGATGGAATCTGTATTCGGTGAGCATGCCAAAACCTTTATCGAAATACAGTCATTCATGCGTGGTGGCCGAATTCAAACCCGTCTACCCTTCCAATTGGAATTCAAATGATTTTTGCCAAAAAGTCTATGGATGAATTGGAGCGCGATTCCATAGCATCTTTTCAAGCAAAAAATAAGACTCCCATTTTACTCATTGCAGACAATATTCGAAGTGCAATGAATGTAGGAAGCTTGTTCAGAACAGCAGATGCTTTCGGTATTGAAGCTATTTATTTGTGCGGATATACTCCATGCCCTCCTCAGCGCGAAATTTTAAAAACCGCCCTAGGATCAACAGAAAGTGTGCACTGGATTTATTTTGAAAAAATTGAGGATGCTATTGACCATTGCAAAAGCACGCATGTTATTTGTTCACTTGAACAAACGCATGCAAGCACTCCATTGCATGAATTTCAGGCCAAAAAACCTGTAGCGCTCATTCTTGGCAATGAAGTACATGGTGTCAGTGATGTTGCTTTAGAGTTAAGTAACCACGCTTTAGAAATCACGCAATTCGGCACAAAACACAGTTTGAATGTGGCTGTGAGCGCAGGCATTGCACTTTTCCATTTAAGTACCTGTCATCACTTCAAATCATAGACGGGTACTTTCCAATTCGATTCATGGGTGAGAATGAAATAGATGCCATTTGCCAAATTTGGAATTGAAAAATATTCCATAGGACCAACTTGATTCGCCTGGCCCACGAGCTTGCCCGACGCGTCGAAGCACATAACCTGATGTTGGGTTTCTTTTCCAAGGTTCAAGAAACCATTTGCATTGTGTGTCCAATTCATAGGAAGGTTATTGAGTTGATTGAGGTTATTAAACATTAAAAAAACTTCTCCGGAAGCGGAACAACCCGAAGGCGTTATGATATCAAATGCATATGCGCCTTCCGTTAGATTAAACAAGGACCATACGGTATCGCCTGTATTCCAAAAAATGGAGCATCCGCTACACAACAGGGAATCCACCACAATTGAACCATCATGTATTTCCAACCAACTTGGCATTTGAACATACACCTGCGGATTGAATTGTTCCTCCTCAATAATTTGAGCGCTCACTGTGGTGGAACATGCATTGTCATCTGTGATGGTGAAAGACCATGCACCTGCACCCACATATGCAATTGGAGGAGTGACGTTATATGCTCCTGTTCCGCCAGACACCTCAAATGCTGGAATAACAGAATCTCCGGGGCAAATACTTTCGTCTACCGAGATACTTGCTTGCAATTGCAAGGGGTCTATGAGTTCAAAATCTTGAGAAACAGAACAGCCATTTGCATCTTGAATTTCGATAGTATATGCACCGGCCTGCAAGCTATCCAATTCAAATTCATTATTCCATTCGTTATTCAGAAGATATGGACCATGGCCTCCCACGGGGGATATGTGTAATTCACCGGTAGCGTTTCCATGACAATCCGGATTGGTTAAATTTGATTGGAGGTATAACGAGTCAGGATCTAAGAGCTCTATTTGTTCTGTAAATGGGCAATTATCCAGGCTATTGTATGTGAACGTATGAATTCCAGGGCCAAGATTATCCTGAAAAAAAAGCGATGTCCCCGAATTGAAATCGATCAATTCAACCTGGCCGTCTGCAGATCCAAAACAACTGATAGGAGTTACTTGAGTCAGTATTTCGGGAGTTTGAGCAAGCGTTATTTCAATGTTTGAAATGAAACTGCGACCAAAGCCCGTGGACAACTGAACGCTATACATTCCGGGTCCATAAACAACTCGAGTATTTGATGTGTCACCGTTCTCCCAAATCATGATTGGCCAATTGGGCAGTGCAAGATGAACTTCCTCACTGCTGTTGCAAACTCGTATTTGTGATGCTGTAATATCATCTTTTGAATCACCCTCAACCAGCACATACATTGAATCTGCTGGTAGATTGTAAAAGACGTCTTCTACTCCACTTAACCAGAACAATTTCAAACTATCTATTTGCGTGTGTTCCCCTAAACTTAAAATGATATTTTGAGAATTTTGAGCTATGTAATTATCACCAGAAACCGTGTATCCCATGCTCTTCTGACCGCCCAAGTGGTATTCGTATCGCGTTCCCCATCCGTTTCTATTGCTGCACCTACCCTCCAATCTAAATTTCAAAAAGTGGTTTGAATCCAATTTGTTATTCCGAAACAGTTCAAACTCTTTATTTGATTCTGGCGAAAGAACAATGTCATAGGAACCGTCATTGTTGTAATCTCCTTTCACAGCGGCGAAATGTCCATGAGCAAATTGCAATATACCTTCCGTGTAATTCTCCGTAAATCCAGATTCATTGTTCAAGAATAAGCTGTGGTGTGTTGGGTATTCAAAACCCAAGTCTTCCGTTGTTACAAATAAATCTTGCCAACCATCATTCTGAATATCTAACCACAAGCCACTCCAAGACCATTCATTCACTTTTACATTATAATCAAGTGCAACATTTGAAAATTGTCCAGTACTATCTTGACGCATGAGATAATTCCCGTTAATATTGGTGATATACAGATCTAAATCGCCATCATTATCAAAGTCACAGAATGAATTTGACATAGCGTCTAACGAGACGCCCAATCCATTCGCAATGCTTTGATCACTGAATATCAAAGGAGCTATTTGCTTAAAATAATCATTCCGCGTAGCTCTGTCATTGATCAAATGCATGTCTTGATTTAAATCTTGGTCTAGGTCACACCAAACCGGTTGAAACGTGTTCTTTATATAGTTCGTTAAACCGGAAATTTCATTTTTAGCAAAATGTAAGTTTGAATTGATAAGAAATGTATTTCTCGCTGTTGGAAATCCGTAGTTGGCAATATACATATCCAAGTCTCCATCGCGGTCTGGATCTCCCATTGCGGCTCCCCAAGTACGAAGATTCGTATTGAACGAAACGTCTAAACTATCTGAGATTTCAATGAAATTTCCATCGC
>VGFR01000140.1 GCA_016868835.1 Bacteroidota bacterium
TGGTAGGCCTTAAATGCTCAACTTGTTTTGCCATTGTTTGTGCAATCTCCTTGGTTAGAATGGGGTCGCTAAACAGTGGCATGATATCTTTGAAAACAATTCCTGGTTTCGGGAAATCAGGGACGTCTTTCAAATTGGTAAGTACCTTTTCTTGGAGTGTCATTTTTTTAGAAAATCTTTCGCAAGATAAGGTTCAATTTTTTTGATGGTAATGCTGTCAATGGTTTTGATTTGATAAATGTCATTTAAAGATGAAAACGGTCCGTGTTCTCTTCTATAGCTCACAATGGTATGACAATCTTTTTTTGTAAGGTAGGGGTGAAGCATAAGTTCAATCTCTGATTTTTCATTTATTCCAAGTGCTGAAATTTCAGAGGGTGAAATGATACTCTGGTAGTACAGCTTTTCAAAAAGGAATTCAGGGAATCCGTAGATGTCCATCAATTGATTGATGTGATAATAGCCTCCAAGTGCAGTTCTGAATTCAATGATTTTATTGGCCCAGCGGGAATTGATATAAAGCGACCGAAGTTCACTTGTATCGCAAAAATTAAGGTTTATTTTTTTTGTGAATTTTTTCTCGTTATTTGATTTGATTGAGCTCTGCGGATAATACATTTCATCAGTATATGCAGCAGCTGTTGAATCTGGATGCTTATAAACGGCGTTGATATTAATTTCTGGTTCGGGCAAATTTGATTTTCCTAAAAAGCCAAGAAAAAAAAGTGTGAGCCATAATACAAGGCTTATCTTCATTTCATGTGTCATGCGTTTCATGTTTTTTTTGTGAAAATGCATGTAATAGTGGTGCACTTGAAATTGAGATTATTCGAAATTCACATAAGCATTTATCATTAGCTTTGCGCCATGCTTGAATATTGGAACGACATTGTGGCTCACCCTTTACCTTCTTTGATGGTCGTGCTTAACCTCATTGTTATTGAAAGTTTGTTGTCTGTGGATAATGCGGCGGTATTGGCAACCATGGTTTTAGATCTTCCAGAAAACCAACGTGCCAAAGCTTTGAAATATGGCATAATTGGCGCATATGTTTTTCGTGGTGTTTGTCTTTTACTCGCCTCGTATTTGTTGCAATTTTGGTGGTTGAAGGTTCTAGGTGGGTTGTACTTACTCTATTTGAGTATCGCTTATTTTGTAAAGCAATTCAGAAAAAGTGGAGTTGAAATTTCACACGATTCAGAAGTGCATCAAAAGAAGAGTTGGTTCCGGTTTTTAGGTCCTTTTTGGTCAACTGTGCTCATGGTAGAGATTATGGATTTGGCTTTCAGTCTAGATAATGTTTTTGCCGCGGTAGCATTCAGTCCGAATTTACTTTTAATTTGGATCGGTGTGTTTATCGGGATTTTAGCCATGCGCTTCGTAGCGCAGGCATTCGTGAAGTTGATGGAGAAGTTTCCATTTCTTGAGTTCAACGCTTATTTGGTCATATTTGTTTTGGGGTTGAAGTTGGGCATCTCATTGTTTACTCATTATTTCCCTGAGCACATTTTTTCAGTATTTATGGAGGGAAGACCCCATGCAGTTGGACATGCTCATGAAATGGTGCCTGGTGAGATTTTAACTACTGTTTTGACCATTGTCATTTTCGCGGTTCCGCTTTCCTACGCCTGGCTAAGAGGAAAAAAGGCTAACGAAACAGAATGAGGTGTCCTCGAATCTCTTCCACTACATCGAAATTAGTCGCATATCGGATAGCGTAGGTATAAGCTCCATCTTGAGCAATATGATTTCCGTTTCTTACATTTCCGTTCCAAAAAAAATTTGATTTATCTCCGCGAAAAACGAGTGTTCCCCAACGATCATAAATTCGAATATCAAGTGAAATCATTTCTGAAAATTGAGGTGCCCAGACATCATTGTCTCCATCACCATTGGGAGAAAATGCATTGGGAATCCATAGGGTGTGTTCACAACTGGAAAAGTCTACAATTACTGACTCACTAATGGACTCGCAGGTATTGCTTGTAAAAAGTGAGTAGACACCCGATTGAGTGAAAGTTTGTTGGGGTTCATTTACACCGTTTGACCAAGAATAATTTGTTGCTGTATTTTGAGCACCATTCAAAACAAACTGTTCACCAAGACAACGTACAATTGTATCTGGTAAAATCTCTTGTAAGTACGGAATATACCCAATTTCAATCTCGTCAGAAACTTGGCAAATTCCATCATCAAACAAAAAACTGAAAGTGCCCGACGCAGTTACGTTAAATTGATTGCTTGTGATAGAATTATTCCAAAGACCCGAGACTTCCGTGGTAAGCAGAAGGGATGTGCCACTGCATAAAATGGTATCGTTACCAAGATTTACTTGGGGTGGGGTTTGGAAGGATACAAAGAGAGTGTCTTGAATTGGACAGCCCTGAATGTTGCTGCTGAACGTAATGGTGTTCGTGGCATTTATGGTGTACGAATTTGATAAAACGTTGTTGTTCCAAATACCTGGAATGGGTGTGTTTAACGTAACTGATTCACCAAGACAATAGGTTTGATCGGCCCCCAAATCAACAGTAGGTATTTGCAGTTGTTCAATGAAAATAGAATCGTTAGAAATGCATGAACCTGATTGCATGGTGATAAAAACGGTGTCTGAATTTATTAATTCGAATGAGGAAGATTGACCTCCGTTTTCCCACGTCCAAAATTCTGCATTTATCTCTGGGGTTAAGATAAACGTGCTGTCTGGACAGAACGTGGTTGTTGACGGCCAAACCACATTCGGAGTTGGTAAGTTTGTAATTGAAAAGGTTTCAGAATACGTGCATCCGTTCGTAGACTCCACGAATATTTGGTAATTACCAGATCCGGATACAATTGGAGATAAGGTGTTGTTCGGGTAAAGGCTGGCTCCTGGTGTTCCGTACCAAGTGAAGTTCGAGTAAGAACCATTGATTTGAGCTTCAATCTGAATTTCTTCTCCAGCGCATAAGCTGGTATCTGATGGTAAGGTGATCTGCAGTCCTGGTGTTACAGAAGCCAGGTAGGTGTATGCATATGAGTTTCCACAGACGTCGTCAAAAGTGAGAAAAAACTCTGTATTCTCAGAAATGATGGCGGTTGTGTTGGTTGCATTGGCGGTAGCCACGAGGTTAGCAGGTTCCCAGGCGATGTTCGTGTATGCATTTGATGGAGCAGATAAGGATGCCGAATTCCCCGGGCATACTGGAGGAAGGATTATTTCACCTTGTATGGTAGTGGGTAGGCAAACACTTTGGTTGTTGAACAGACCACCTGTACTTCCTGTGAAGCCCCAGAAAACAAGAGGGTTCCCGTTAAAGGTGGAGGTAGTTAAATTTTGATTTAGACTTAAACGCAAATTGCAATCGATAAAGATTTGCAGGAGAAAGGTTGTTGCATTCCAAACGATTCGAACATTGTGGTTGAGTCCATCTTCAATATTTATGTTTGTGGCGGAAATGTTCACGGGGCCTGCCAATTGATTCGGGGATGAGTGATTGACTAGCCCGTTTTTAAAAATAGCCATGTGGTCTGAAACAGGGTCGTTGGCATTGTTCAACGGGTCATTCGGTATGTTGTTCTGAAAAGTATCGAATTCTATTCCAATTGAAGGGGAAAGGCCTTGAAATCCGAGGCCAGAACCAGCAGTGCCTAATGCATTTACACCTTGTTGCTGCAAAACGAAAACAATACCATCTGCACCGTTTCCGTCTTGATTTCCTAAATTCATACTGAACTGGATGTCGAAATTGATGCTGAGATCAATGGGGGTGTTGTTCCAAATTGATCCCAATTGCCATGATGAATTCGGGGTTACAGAAAAGCACGTGTTACCATTTGATAATGCACTTCCATTCAAGGTGTACTGACCACAACATAGGCTTGGTAGTACGAGAAGGAAAATACTAATAATCCGGAGCATTGTGGCAAATTTAGGTAATGCAACTTGTAAACAAGATTCTAATCGTTCATTGATTCCAATTTAAAATGCGGAAACGTGCAATTGACGGTGTGATTTCAAGAGACACTCGTTGATGTTAGGGTGTGATTTCTCCTGAAATGGGCTCCAATAATTTAGCCTTGAATGTATCGCCTGT
>VGFR01000141.1 GCA_016868835.1 Bacteroidota bacterium
CATCTATAGGCGTGAATGATGAACAATTCAATGCCGTTTTCGGTCAGGCTCCTTGGATTATGATAGGAAGTATTACAGCCTTTATATTGAGTCAACTTCAAGATGCAACCTTGTTTCATTGGATTAAAAATAAGACCGGCAATCGTTTCATTTGGTTACGTAGCACAGGCAGTACTGTTGTCTCTCAATTGATAGATACCTTGGTTGTCTTGTACATTGGATTTGTTCTACCGGGAAAAATGAATCTTTCAACCTTTACAGAAATTGCCCCAGTGAATTATGCTTTAAAATTGGGAATTGCCATAGCCTTAACCCCACTCATTTATGCACTACATGCTTTCTTCAAGTGGTTTCTGGAAGCCAAAGACAGCAAGCCTTCCGCATAAATTGTTCATAACAATTCTTGACGAAGCAAAAAAGGTTTCTGATATTCGTTGCTCTAAATTTTAAGTCATATGTCATTAGAAGTAACCGGTACCTTAATTAAGTTTTACGACGAAAGAACTTTTCCAAGTGGATTTTGTGTTCGTGAATTTGTAATCAGAACTGAAGAGCAATATCCGCAGGAAATTGTTTTGCAAGCAACAGGAAATGCACAAAGAAGAGACAAAATAGACACGCTGAACAAGTTCAATATAAATGATGTGATCCGTGTGAAGTTTAATCTTCGTGGAAGAGAGGCATCCGGAAGACATTACAATTCATTAGACGCTTGGGCAATTGATTCATCTGCAAATGCCGGTGGAGCTGCGGTAAGTAATCCATCTCAAATGGCACAACCTGCTGCTGCACCTGCCCCAACCTATGCAGCGAATGCCAATCCAAGCGCCGAAGACGAAGATTTGCCATTTTAATACATGCCCGCCAACAAGTACGCATTGATTCGCTACAGGGTCATTGATCGCTGTTTAACAAATAAGCAGCGTTCCTATCCCTCTAGAGAAGATTTGCGTTCTGCATGCGCTGAGGCTTTGTATGGCTCAGGTGCCGATGATATTTCTCTAAGCACTATAGATAAAGACATTTGGGCCATGAAAAATGAATCTGAATTGGGGTATTACGCCCCAATTTCGTATTCAAGACTTCACAAAGGTTATTTCTATGAAGATGAAGATTATAGCATTTCAGAGCTTAATCTTGTGGAAGAAGATGTTGAGGCCATACGTTTTGCCACAGCCATTTTAAATCAATTTAGACATGTGCCTCTATTGGCTCAATATGAAAGTGCCGTTGAAAAAATCATTCAACGCGTAAATTTGAATACAGCCATTGAAGAAGAAAAACACAAAGCGCTGATTCAATTCGAAACAAGTACCGTAAGCAAAGGAAATGAATACCTTGGTCCACTCTTGGAGTCAGCTAAAAGCAAACGGGCTTTGATCTTGTTTTATCAAAGTTTCAAGGGAGAAGAAGTTAAGAAGTACACCATACATCCGCTTTTATTGAAAGAGTATTTGAATCGTTGGTATTTGGTTGCTCATGTGCCTGAGCGCAATAAAACATTGACCTTCGGACTTGAGCGAATGGTGAGTATTGAATCCACAGAGGAGCGATTTAAAACGCCAGAAAATTTTTCCGCGAAGAATTTTTTCAAGTTCAGTATGGGTATTTCTGAGAGCATTGGTAATCCAGAAATAATTGAGCTCGAATTTTCTCCGGTTGCAGCAAAGCTGATTGAAACCCAGCCTCTGCATTGGTCACAAAAAAAACTAAAAGAGCTACAAGGATCAGTTGTGTTTCAATTTGAAATTCATCCGTGTCAAGAACTCTACAACTTCATACTGAGTTATGGTCCAGAGGTTAAAGTACTCAAACCTACTTCTCTTAAGAAAGTCATTCAGCAGCGAATAACAGAGGCTTCGCAGCAATATTCTAAGAAATAAGAAAAAAATCAAATAAAAATCGCCTCGTAATTCCATTACAATCTGAAAGTTCAAGTTTGTATCCTAAATAAAACGGATATGACACAACTAGCAGAAATTAAAAGGTACATTGATTCTTTTCCAAGACCAAATGGTTTGAATGTACATACCTGGGAGCTCACCAAGAATGTGGCCTTTGAAGTATGGAAAAATCACATTCAGAACAGACCCAATCGTAGAAACGTAAATTATTTATGTAGAGAATTCTACTTGCTTATTCGCAAACCGAATGGGGAGTACATCATTCCTCCCACATGTTTCCGTAGAGCATAATTCACGTATCTTCGCGTAGTGAGAACAATGTGGGTTTTAGTCAAAAAAGAGTGGCAACTTGACATGCGTAAGCAGCAGGTAATTTATAGTCTTTTGCTTTTCATTATTGCTTCTGTTTTCACATGTTATTTAGCCATGGGAAAAATATCTGATTCTCAGATTTGGTCTTCCTTATATTGGATTGTGGGTATATTCATTGCGTTTCAGGCCATGTCGAAATCCTTCAATCAAGAACTCGAAGGTGCAGAATTATTGTTGAATACCCTGGCACATCCCAGAAGCATTTTTTTCGCCAAAGCTGTTTATTACAGTCTTTTTATTATTATTCTGAATCTGGTTAGTTTCGTCTTATTTCTGTTGTTTTTCGGATCATCTTTTTTTCACGGAAATACTTTTTTTCTGACATTAGTATCGCTTTTCAGCGGAAGTGTGGGCATAGCTTTAACACTCACCTTCCTCTCTGCCCTTTCTTTCAAAGTCAATCAAAGTTCAGCATTGACGGCAGTGTTGGGTTTTCCCCTCATAATGCCTTTCTTGATTATTACAACCAAATCGCTTTACGCTGCTTTATTGAATGATGCAGAAGCTTTAAACCTTGCTGCCATGAATATTGCCATTGGTTTTTTGATGCTCCTGCTAGGAAGTTTTTTAGTTCCTTTTTTCTGGAAATCCTAATAAAATTAAACTTGTGTTACTTGCTTCTTGTGTAACTTGCGCTTCAAATTAGTACGGCCATTGCTTATGCGTCATTGGTATAAAATCCTCGGTAGTATTCTCCTTCTGTATGTAGGCATCTTTAGTTTGTATCACCCACTCAAACCGGCATTGGTTGAAACCGATGCAGCTGTATTGAAACCGGGTTATAACCGAATAACCTACAAAGGCTTCTACACCAATTATTCCGAAGGTTCACTTGCCGGTATTAGCTTTGGTGACGAATACCTTCCCGGAAATGTTCAAGTCATCTCTGATCATGAGCTTGCTGTAACTTTCACCCTGCCAGACACCCTAACAAATTCTGATGTGGTATACAGAACCTATAGTGAAAAAGATGGCGGACTTGCTGCCCTTAGCGGTGCCATGACGCTTGAAGGGTTCACCATTTTACCCGAATACAAAAGACCCAATGCCTTAAGTAAGCCAACATGGGAAATCAAAGATGAATTTGCTTATCCGAATTTACCAAGGTTGCATGAAACTATTCGCAATTTGAATTGGCATGTCCCCATGTGGTTCACCATGTTTTTTGTTATGATCATTTCATTCATTCAAAGCTTGAAAGTGCTGAATGCCAGGGCCGGAGTTGACCAAGTGGAACGCATGGTGAAATTTGATTTACGATCAACTATGTTAAACGAAATTGGATGGGTGTTCTGTGTTTTGGGGCTCTTAACCGGATCTTTATGGGCTCGTTTTACCTGGGGCGATTGGTGGACAGACGACCCTCAATTAAACGGAGCTTTGGTTGTCTTCCTGGTCTATTCAGCTTTTTTTATTTTACGTCCCTCCATTGAAGATGAATCAAAACGAGCGCGCATCTCTGCAGTCTACAACATTTTTGCCTTTGTATTGATGATGCTCTTACTCATGGTACTACCGCGATTCACAGAAGGCTTGCATCCGGGCAAAGGCGGCAATCCTGCTTTTTCTCAATACGACCTCGACAGCACTTTGCGAACCGTATTTTACCCCGCAGTTGTAGCGTGGATTTGTATTGCCTTTTGGATGTATCGCCTTCGCCTTCGAACCAAACGCATTAAAGAATATTTCTCAATAAACGAAGATTAATCTCATGGACTTTTTTGAACAATTTG
>VGFR01000142.1 GCA_016868835.1 Bacteroidota bacterium
GTTGGGGTAAATGGGTAATAAAACGAAATTTCCACCTTCGGTATTGAGGCAGGAGATGTTGTTGCTCAATTCCGTTTCGATGAGTTGGTAATCGTTGTAAGAAGTGGCTTCCACACACAAATAACTGATTTCATTGTCTTGGGTGGAAACGAAGGCCGATGGGTTGGCGTTGAACAAATAGATTCTGCTTTCACCCGGTGCTAAAGATTCCGTTTCGGTTTCGAGGATTGGCGATGAATTGTACAATTTCAATAACAAATCCGTTTGTGTGATTTCCACGAAACCTAAGTTGCGAAGCTCAACACCTACCTTGTAAAATCCGTTGATGTTCTGCACGAAAAGTTGATTAATGGCCAAATCGATGCGGGGCTCGTTGACTTTCACGTATTGGTAAGCGGTGTCTTTACAACCAATTGCGTTTTGAATAGCGAGGTAAGTTAAGATGCTATCTCCAATGAAGGAGGAAGCAAACCCCATTTCTTCGACTGGCTCAGCAACCGTGGTTTGGATGATGTTTCCGTTTCCGAGGTTCCATTCGTAGGAAGTACCACCAGTACTATTGTTAGTGAAAACGACCGGTACTCCTGCCACCACTGTGGTTGGACTTACCGTATAAGCCGCATTGATCTCCGGCTGCACGTTGACAATGATGAGTGTATCGGTGGTGCAACCTTGATCGGATGTGGAAGTTAGATTCAAGTATTGAACACCTGTGGTGACGAACTTATACGCAGAACTTGTTCCTTGTAACGAATATTGTAGGTTAACCAACCAATCTGTTTCTGCAATGCTGCCGATTGTAATGGTACTTTGGTTATCAAAGGTTGTCCAGGTGTTTTTGCAGGCGGGACCTATTTGCCAGTCTAAAATTGGTTTTGGATAAATGATAATACTCTGAACAGAGGTATCTTGACACCCATTATTTGCTGTTACAACAAGTTGAACCGAGAAGGTGTCGGCATACTCATAAATCTTAGGAACAAGAGGGTTGATTGCGCCTGTGCCATCTCCATAAGTCCATGCATTTGTAACAATGTTAAACGTATCCTCGATATTGCTTTCATTCACAAAATTAACCGCACTTTGCTCACAGGTATTGGTAAACGAAAAATCTGCGACCGGTGCTGGCTGGATGTATACTGCTTGAACGACCGTATCTCGGCAACCGTTAATGTCTTCTGCTTGGAGGGAAACGTTGTAGGTGTCAGTGGTACCGAAAATGTGAGTTGGGTTTAGAGAGGTGCTTGTGGTGTTGTCGTCGAAAGACCAAAGTTGAGAACTCAAAGATGAGGGTTGAGAGTTGGATGCAGTGAACTCGACGGCCTCGTAAGGACAGAATTTTTCGGTGGTGAAAGAAATTACTGGTTTTGGGTGAACGACCAAGGGGAAGGTGGTGCTGCTGCTGCAGCCTTCTTGGGTTTGTACGAGTAAGGTTACGTTGAACGTACCCGAAGTATCTATACTAAATGAACCGGAGCTGCCGCTTAGTGTATCTCCGTTGCTTATAAACCAACTGATTGAATCGATTATACCATTACCATTTGGCACAAAGCTAGAATCTACAAAACTACCCGGCGAAAACTGGCACAAGGTATCTGAAAAGGCAAATTGCAAGGTAGGAGAGGTGCCGATAACTGTTACCATAATGGTATCTCGGTTTTGGCAGTTGTTGGTGTTGGTTACCTCTAGAACATATTGCCCAGAAGTATCTACCGCTTGAATGGCTTGCGTGTTGCCCGTGTTCCAAGCATAGTCGGTAATGCCTGCAGGTGCATTTTGCAGTTGGATGTTGTTGCCGGAGCAAAGGGAAGTGTCTTGGCCGAGGGAAAGGTTGTATAAGGTGGAATCTACTGAAACAGTAAATAAATCAGATTTCACCAAGCAACCCTGACTGTTAACCATCTCAATAAAATAGGCATTGCCGGGTTTGATTTCATTATCGAGGTTTGGGTTGCAATTGTTCCATTTCACAAAGGACAAATCTGGTGGAATAGTTGGGGTAATGGTATATTGCTCATTGAAACAAAGAACTGTATCCTGAAAATTGAAAATATTCATTTTCGGATTTTTGACCACTAGCGTATCTCTTGAAATTCTCCCAAATATATCAGTTGTTTGTACCCAGTATGTTCCAGGTTGTGATACTTGAATAGTATTTGTTGTCGCTCCTGTGCTCCATTGGTAGTTTGTGTAAATGTTTGAAACTGTAACTGTTTCATTAACGCAAAATCCGTTATTTTGGTAAATTGTTGTAATATCTTCTCCTAAATTAACTGGCGGAGCATAACGATCCATTAAATAATTGTTTACCAGATTTAAATCTGAATTACTTAGATAAGTTTGATAAAGCAATATTTCTGCAAAATTTCCTTTGAATTTTTCATAATTGGAATTTCCTAAAACAAAATTACCATTGGTGAACGCTCCATTCATAACTGAATTTGTTGAGTTTGCCACCGAAACATTGTTTAAGTATAACTCACTTTGGATTCCAAATTTTTTCCGATAACCCGTTATTTTATAATTATATCCAGATTGTGGTAAATTCCCATTTGGAGTAAAAAGATAATCACCATTATTTGATAAAAAAAGATGATGAGAATTTGAAAAAAATCTTCTATATAAGGTTAGTCCATTGCTCTCATTGTTTATCGTAAATAATCCTGACGCAATAGATCCATTATGGAAGTCTCCTGATTGAACTATAAAGAGACTAATTGAATTGGAATTTAAGTTTGGAATGGAGGTGCCTGTTAAAAAGTCGGAGGATCCATCGAATTGAATTGCCGGTTTATTAATTCGTGAATCATTGACAATAAAATTAGGCTGAGCATCAACAGTTGATTGGGTTGCAGGATTATTACTCATAGAAAGGTCTAGCCACTGAACAACCTTACCATTTAAAATATTGACAGAATCAGATCTAAGCCACAATTTTAAAGACCCAATATTTGTTGGGATAAAAATCTGAAACTTTCCAAGATTCGAAACTAAATTCTGACCATAAAGTGAAGAATTCACCTTCCAAAACCAAGTGCCTGAAGTCAAATTGTTCGTCAGTTGATAACTTGCAGTTGAAGATAAAAATTGTTGTACTCCTGTGTTAAAGGTAGAATCCATAGAAAGACTCACTTGATAATTCGATACTCCTTCTACCCCATTCCAACTCAATAAAGGCGTGAGATCGGATATAACTTCGTCTGCCTTCGGCCAAATTATTGACATTGTATTGGAATAATTCTCTAAATCCTCGGTTAGAGTTAATTGGATGGAACTTGAATCAATGCATCCATTTTGATCGCTTGCAATGACACTTATTGGAAAGGTCCCCGATGAATTGTAAACGTGATTGGGTATTGGGGATGCACTAGTAACATTTTGTCCCAGATCCCAGAGGTAATTCTGGATATTGAACCCGTTGTTTTGGGTAGAAAAACTCACCGTATCATATATACAAGATCCGACAGCTAAGATAGTAACGTTTGGATTAGGGAATACTTGAATGGATTGATTCAAAACCACTTCGCAGCCGTTGGATGCCATGACTGTTAATTGGATTTGTTTAGATCCTGCAGAATTGTAAATGGTAGAAACAGTACCCCCAGAGGAGGTCGAGCCATTTCCAAAGTTCCAAACTAAGGAATCAATAGTCTCTGGAGCTGAAATAATGCCTTGGGCAGAAAATTCAATGGAAGTGCCCACGCAGGTTGTGCTTGGAATTGATGTATTTACTGCCGGCCCTTCACCTGAAATGGTTACTTCAATCGTATCTGAATTCGAACATCCATTTGCATTGGTGACTTGAACCCAATATTGACCTGCAGTATGAATAATTTGACTTGAGTTTGTATTATTTGTGTTCCACAAATAGGTTAATGGTATATTTGACGCACCAAATACTTGAATTAAATCATTCGAACATAAGGCCGTATCCGCGCCCAAAGTAATATACTGTAA
>VGFR01000143.1 GCA_016868835.1 Bacteroidota bacterium
AATCTTGCAAAGTGAGCGTGAGCGAAAAGAATTGGCAGGTGTGGCTAAACTAGCTCGCGAAAGAGCAAAAAAGGCCAATCTGCACAACAAAAAACTTCGCGATTGTAAAGTGCATTTTTGTGACAAGCACGAATTAGCAAATGTCACAACCTTGTTTATAACCGAAGGTGATTCAGCTTCTGGAAGCATTACTATCTCAAGAAATGTTCAAACGCAAGGTGTTTTTAGTTTGAAGGGAAAACCTCTGAATACATTCGGATTAACGAAAAAAGTGGTCTATGAAAACGAGGAATTTAATTTGCTTCAAGCGGCATTGGATATTGAAGACGGACTGGATTCGTTGCGTTACAACAATGTGGTCATTGCTACCGATGCCGATGTGGACGGAATGCACATTCGGTTATTGATGATTACGTTTTTTCTTCAGTTTTTTCCAGACTTGGTGAAAAGTGGTCACCTTTATGTTTTGCAAACACCGTTGTTCCGCGTTCGCAATAAAAAAGAAACCATCTACTGTTATTCCGATCAAGAAAGGCAACAGGCCATTTCAAAATTGGGATCAAAGCCCGAGATAACCCGATTCAAAGGACTAGGAGAAATTTCGCCGGAAGAATTTAAATTCTTCATTGGTGAAAATATTCGTTTAGAGCCTGTTGTCATTAACAAAGACATTCACATCAAAGACATTCTCGAATATTACATGGGAAAGAATACACCTGAACGCCAAGAATTTATTATTAATAATTTGAAAGTAGAGAAAGATGAAGCGCAGGAGGTCAAAGCTGAATTACAAGAATTAGAACAAGAATAGGAGAGAAGATGAGCGAACAATTACCCCCAGAGAACCTTGAAAATGAATTGGGAAACGTTATTGGTGTAAGCGATTTATATCAAGGATGGTTTTTAGATTATGCCTCGTATGTTATTCTTGAACGAGCAGTTCCACATATCTATGATGGACTGAAACCCGTTCAGCGAAGAATACTTCACAGCTTATGGGAAATGGATGATGGACGTTTCAATAAGGTGGCCAATGTTATTGGAAACACCATGAAATATCATCCACACGGTGATGCATCTATTGGTGATGCATTGGTGCAAGTTGGACAAAAAAATTTATTAATAGATACTCAGGGAAACTGGGGAAATATAAAAACCGGTGACAGCGCAGCAGCTCCAAGGTATATTGAGACCCGATTGAATAAGCTTTCACAGGAAATTGTTTTTAATCCCAAAACCACCAAATGGCTGAGCAGCTATGATGGCAGAAACAAGGAGCCCGAAACACTTCCTGTTAAGTTCCCTTTACTTTTAGCCCTCGGTGTAGAAGGAATTGCGGTTGGTCTCGCATGTAAAATATTGCCTCACAATTTTGTTGAATTGATTGATGCAAGTATTGATGCTTTGCGGGGGAAAAAGACGCATTTAGTTCCTGATTTCTTAACGGGTGGACTTGCAGATTTTTCAGATTACGACGGGGGGGTACGGGGCGGAAAAGTAAGAGTGCGCGCGCGAATTAAAAAAGACGATGCCGCTAGGTGTTTGGTTATAACCGAAATACCATTCGGTACAACAACTTCTTCCTTGATTGATTCTATATTGAAAGCCAATGACAAGGGCAAAATTAAAATCAAAAAAATAGAAGACAACACAGCTCAAGATGTAGAAATCTTTGTTCATTTAGCAGCAGGTGTTTCGCCAGATAAAACCATAGATGCGCTTTATGCATTTACTGATTGCGAGGTGAGCATCTCACCCAATTCGTGTGTCATTCATGATGATCGGCCGAAATTTCTTCCAGTAGATGAGCTCTTGAAAATCTCTGCTGATAGAACGAGATTTTTGATAGGTAGAGAACTTGAAATTCAATTAAACGAACTTCAAGAATCGTGGCATTTCGCTTCATTGGAAAAAATCTTTATTGAGAAACGAATTTATCGCGACATTGAAGAATGTGAGACTTGGGAAGAAATTATTTCTACCATTCACAAAGGCCTAAAACCGCACACGAAAAAATTCTTACGCGCCGTTACAGACGAAGATGTAGCACGTTTAACTGAAATAAAAATTAAACGTATTTCAAAATTCGATAGCAACAAGGCGAATGATTTCATTGCGAAACTTGAAGCCGAAATTGCCTTGGTCAAAGAGAAATTGGAGCAATTAACTGAAACCACTATTGCTTATTTCAAAGATTTGAAGTCGAAGTATGGAAAAGGTAGGGAGCGCAAAACAGAAATCAAGGCCTTTGATACTGTGCAGGCCGCCGCTGTGGCCATTGCGAATGCTAAATTATCTGTCAATCTTGCTGAAGGTTTTGCAGGTATAGGTTTGAAGCGTGATGAAGGCGAATTTGTTTGTGAATGTTCAGATATTGATGATATCATTGTTTTCAGAAAAGATGGAAAAATGACTGTGAGTAAGGTGCAACAAAAGGCATTTTTTGGTAAAGACATCATTCACATCGCAGTTTGGAAGAAAGACGATAAAAGAACCATTTACAACCTCATGTATAAAGACGGTAAAAACGGCCCGTCATACATGAAGCGATTCGCCGTTACAAGTATTACGCGCGACAAAGAATATGATTTAACCAAGGGAACAGCCAACAGTGAAGTCCTTTATTTTTCTTCTAATCCAAACGGAGAAGCCGAGGTGGTAACTGTGAATTTGAGAGCATTGGAACGATTGAAGAAGTTGAAATTTGATGTTGATTTCAGTACGTTGGCGGTGAAAGGAAGAGATACACAAGGAAACATGGTAACCAAATACCCTGTGAAAAAAGTGGAGCTGAAATCAGCCGGAGTCTCTACTCTGGGAGCAAGGAAAATTTGGATCGACGAAAGTGTCAAGCGACTGAATGATGAAGAGCGTGGAAAATTCTTAGGAGAATTCAGTGCTGAAGACAAATTACTTGTTATTCAATCATCGGGAGATTACCAAGTTCTAAGTCCGGATTTGAGTTTACATTTTCCAGATAACATGATTAGCGTTGAGAAGTGGATTCCAGAAAAACCACTTAACGTTGTTTATTTTGAAGGTGAGAAAGAAGTATGGATGGTAAAACGATTCTTGATTGAGCCCATGAAAGGATTGATAAGGTTCATTACTGAAAACCCCAAATCGAAATTGGGTGTGGCAACAACATTGAATTTCCCGAACGTGTATGTTCGATTCAACAAGAAATTCAAACAGTCCGCAAATAAGATGGATGAAACCATTTCAATTCCAGATTTCATTGCTGTGAAAGGACTCAAAGCCATTGGCAATAAACTTTCAAATTATCCAGTATTGAATGTAGATTTATTGGAAGCCGACATGGAAAGAGAAAATACTGCGAATGAAGAAATTCTTTCACAGCGTCCGCAGCCTGTAGCTTCTGATCCCAATGAACCGTCTCAAAGTACACTTTTTTAATTCGAAATCATGAACGCACCGCACATTCATTTAATGCTAAATCATTTGCCTGTAATTGGATTGGCATTGGGACTACTTGTTTTGCTTGTTGGATTATTAAAGAAAAATGCAACAGTTCTAGTTGTGGCAATGTCTATAACGGCTGTTGCCGGAATTTCAAGTTATCCAACCATGTACAGTGGCGGTGCATCAGAACATTATTTAGAGGAGCATGAGCAAGAGTTTCAAATTGATGATGATTTAATTCATGATCATGAAGAAGTTGCGAAAATTGCATTTTGGCCAACCGTAATAACTGGAATAATTTCAGTTTTGGGTTTGTTTGGAATGTATAAGGAATTCTCATGGACAAACAAAATAGCCGTTTTGGTTTTGGTACTTGGAATCATCAGTATGGGATTACTTTATAAAACTTCGAATTCTGGTGGAAAAATTCGTCACCCTGAATTGAATTCATGTTGTGCTACAGGAGAGTCTTCAGGATCATGTTCACATGAGACGAACCATGATAAAGAAGGTGCTTCATGTTGCAATGACA
>VGFR01000144.1 GCA_016868835.1 Bacteroidota bacterium
GAACTTTTTTTAAGTCGGGTTCGAATTGCTTATTGGAAACTAATTTCAGGTCAATCCATCCTTTATAGTTGTCTTGAATGGTTCGAATAAACGCCCATTTTTCTGTTCGATCCAAAATCTCATAGGTTTCACCAAAGAGCAATTGAGAAACTTGTTCACTGCGTTCGCTATTTTCAGCACGAAGTGGAATGAGACTTTTTAAACATTGACCTGTTTCCATGATTCAAAGATGCATAAGTAAATTAAGCTTTGTGCAATTGAACGAAATAATTGTTCAATGAATCGTGTGAATTCTTTCAAAAAAATTCTACATTTACAAAAAATCATTGTCATGTGGCGCGAACAAGACAACAAACTAGTTAGAGAATTTAGATTCAAAGACTTTCAAGAAGCATTTACTTTTCTTACAAGAGTGGCTTTCCTTGCAGAAAAACATAATCACCATCCAGCTTGGTTCAATGTCTACAATTACGTGCGGATTGAATTAAGCACGCATGATGCTGGAGATTTGGTGACTGAAAGAGATAGACGCATGGCTGTGGCTATCGATGAAATTCTTCAATAGGTATTGAATTTCCAAGCATACTAACTAACTTCGCGGTTGGAAGAAAACGCTTCCATTAGGAAATCTTTATGAGTCAAAACGTTAATTCTGCAGAAATGTCTGCGGTTACAGAAAAAATGGCCTTGCATAACCACGAACAAGTGGTTTTCTCTCAAGACAATGCGGCCGGCTTAAAGAGCATCATTGCAATTCATAACACCACCCTTGGCCCTGCAGTAGGGGGTACACGCATGTGGTTATATTCCTCAGAGGCCGATGCACTAACAGATGTTCTCCGACTTTCAAGAGGAATGACCTACAAAAGCGCATTAGCTGGTTTGAATATTGGAGGCGGTAAGGCTGTGATTATAGCTGATTCTAGAAATGATAAAAACGAAGCTTTGATGAGAAGCTTCGGAAAGTTTGTTGATGGTCTTGGTGGCAGGTATATTACAGCGGAAGATGTAGGAATCGGAACGAGAGATATGGAATATGTGAAAATGGAAACCGATCATGTGGTTGGGCTACCAGATTATATGGGTGGCGGTGGAGATCCAAGTCCGGTTACAGCATACGGTGTTTATATGGGAATGAAGGCTTCAATGAAGGAACTCTCAGGATCAGATTCACTTGCAGGAAAAACAATTTTAGTTCAAGGTGTTGGTCATGTGGGCGAATATCTTGTAGATTATTTGGTTAAAGAAAATGCCAATGTGCTCATCACAGACATTCATGAAGATCGTGTGAAAGAAGTAGTAAGTAAATATGGTGTAAAATCAATTTTGCCAAATGAAGTTTACTCGACCAAAATGGATATTTACAGCCCGTGTGCACTTGGTGCAACTGTAAATGCTGAAACGCTCAATCAACTTACGTGCTCCATTATTTGCGGTGCCGCGAATAATCAATTGGCAGCAGAGGAGGAGGATGGGAAGAGGTTACTTGAAAAAGGAATTCTATATGCCCCTGATTATTTGGTAAACGCAGGTGGAATCATCAATTGCTATTGGGAAATCATTGGATACAACAGAAGTGCATCTTTATCTCAAGCTGAAGAAATTTACAATACAACTAGAAAAATATACGCTCTTTCGAAGGAGCAGAATATACCCACCTATCTCGCTGCAAATCAACTTGCAGAGCAACGCATTGCAGCCATAGGAAATATCAAAAAACGTTATTGATCGCATTATGCTAAACAGAAGACACATTAGAATAAAGGTGTTGCAAATATTGTACGCCTATTATTCAGAGGAAGGAGCCGATGCGCCGCGTTACGAGAAGATGTTATTCGAGAGTATTTATCGCTTTAGAGACATGTATGTGGCTTTTTTGCAGCTGCTAGCAGAGGTTCAAACGCATGCCATTGAAAAGATAGAAGCTGGAATGAATAAGCGTTTACCCACTCCGGAGGATTTAAATCCAAATACCAAATTTGCAGTCAATGCCTTACTGTTGAATTTGTCACATTCTCAAAATTTAGAGCGTGCTTACAAAGATTCTCATTTGAATTGGAGTGAAAATAGAGATTTGACAAAGCGCATGTTCAAGGAAATTCTAGACTCGCCTGAATATGAAGCATACATGCAAAGTGAGGAAAGAGGATTTGCGCATGACAAAGATCTTATTGTTCGCTTGTTTAAGAAGTATTTGGTCAATCATGAACTAATGCATGATTTCATTGAGGATCAGGGTATTTTTTGGAATGATGATTTGGACCTGGCTGCAAGTATGGTTTTAAGATCTTTGAAGGCCATGAACGCCTCTGATACAGATATTGAGTTTTTACCCTTGTGGAAAGATGGTGAAGAGGAAGAGGTGTTTTGTAGAGACTTATTTAGAAAAACACTTGTCAATGGAGAAGATGTTACCAACAGAGTAGCGAAATTGACTCCCAATTGGGATTTAGATCGCATTGCGTTAATGGATTTAATTCTCATTAAGATGGCGGCGGCTGAGGCAATGACATTTGAAAGTATCCCTTTAAAAGTTTCAATGAATGAGTATATTGAGCTGTCTAAATTTTATAGCACGAACAAAAGTGCAACATTTATCAATGGCGTTCTGGATAACCTCATACCGCAGCTTAAGGAGGAAGGTAAAATTCATAAAGTGGGAAGAGGTTTAATTGAATAAACTATGGGAAAGGTGTTGGTTTTTTCAGGTCCAACCGGAGTAGGTAAAACCTCATTTGCCATTCAAGTAGCCAAACATTACGGTACAGAAATCATATCAACAGATTCGAGGCAGATTTTTTCTGAGTTGAATATCGGTGTTGCTAGACCGTCAATTGATGAATTGGCTGAAGTTCCTCATCATTTCATTGCAAGTCATTCCATTCATGAGCCAATTACCGCCGGAATATTTTTAGAGGCTGCAAGAGCTCGAATTCAGGAGCTTTTTAAGAAGCATGAAGTTGTTGTGGTTGTTGGCGGAAGCATGCTGTACACAGACGCGCTCTTGTATGGATTGGATGATCTTCCGTCAGATAAAAAAATAAAAGAAAAATTCGAAGTGCTGATGAAAGAGAAAGGGATTTCGTTTCTTCAAGCACAACTTGAAATTCAAGACCAAGAATATTTCCTTGAGGTGGACAAACACAATCCACATCGTTTAATTCGTGCATTGGAAGTGATGGAGATAACGAAAGTGCCGTTCTCTCAATTGAGAGGGGGAGAGAAAGAGGATTTAAATGCAGAGGCTCACTATTTTTTCTTAAATCGAGATCGAGCTGAACTTTATAATAGAATCAATGCGCGTGTGTTGCAGATGTTTGAGAACGGATTGGTTAAAGAGGTAGAATCTTTGCGAGCGTATGCACATTTGAATGCATTGAATACAGTCGGATACAAAGAAGTTTTTTCAATGCTCAAGGGAGAATTGAACGAACAATCTGCCATTGAGTTGATTCAACAGCATACTCGAAATTATGCGAAGCGACAAATGACGTGGTACAGAAATAGAACAGATATCAAGAGTTTAGACCTTTCTAACCTTTCCGTTACTGAGTTCTTGAATGAGTTTCTCTGAATATTTTTTCCATGAAGGTGTAAGGGCTAATTTACTTCTCTCTAGACAATCAATGATTTCTGGAATTAAATCTGAGTATTGCATTGCGGCCCTGAATAGCCATTGCAGACCATGATGACGTTCAGCAACAGCCGCGTCGGGATCAGTTAAAACCAAGAATGCTTTTTCAACTATATGACCTTCTATTTCTTCCGTAACGTTCGTGTGAAAAAAAATACAAAAGGTTTCTCTTCGAATGGATCTTTCGGTTGTTGATTTGAAAATATCAAATATTGGAGCTTGAAATTCTTCAAGATGTTTGGCTCCAGCCTGAGCCATGTGGCTCAATACCCAAAAACCTTTCTTTTTTTGAATGTCTTTTAACTGAT
>VGFR01000145.1 GCA_016868835.1 Bacteroidota bacterium
TCAATTTGGAGAAGACTTCCTAAAACATATTTACCTCCCAATTCAATATCAACCAATTCTTCAGGAACAGGTTTTTTGACCAACGCATCCACAAAATCACTTCGGTTCGGTTCTTTCGATGATTTTCCTATTGATCCAAAAATAGAAAACTGTTGTCCTATAAGATCCGAATGCATGTAACGAAATCCACCTTTCGGATTAAAAAACACAAAGGATTCATCAACAAGATATGTGCGTCCGTCATTATCTTTTCCTGCAGTCCAATAATAAACTCCACGCACTTGTAAATCAGTATAAATTAACCAGTCATTTCCAGGAGTCCACTCCAACTTGGAATACGCCATACCGTCAATTTTATCGGAATTGCCTTTATAATATTCCACATCAACATCGATAATTTCATTTTGACCAACGCCAACCACTCTGCCGTAATGTTGACCGTTGTAATGATTTAAAGAAAGTCCAGAAATCCATTGCATGCTCTTCTTTGACAAAGCCAAATTGCCATTGTATCCATAAAAATTATTGTTGAGCCATCTTCTTCGAATAATATTCCCCGTGGGTTCAATGGCTACGGTTGTATCGGGCCAATACACAGAAGGAATATTATAGTTCAACAAATTCTCATCTTTTTTGAATTGTTCGAAGTATCCCTGTCCATGAGTAAAGTGCACGGTTGATTGATGAGCAATTTTCCAATTCCGCCCATATTTTTCCGAAGTGTAGCTCAATTGCGCATGATGTTGACTGTAATTGTCTATTTCATTATCGTACGTATAATAATTGTAAGACCTCCCCGATTGTAATAAATTATTGGCAAGGTCATTTGTCCAAAAGTTGCGATCAATGAATGCTTGAATTTCAGAAGCAGTGCCGAATAATTTCTCCCATGGCGTGCCATTCCAAGCCTGGTAGGTGTTTTCCTTCCCACCAAAAACAAACCATTTCAACTGTTTAGAAGAATATGCGTTTGCATTACTTGAAATATCATCTGGAAAAGTGGTGTCAAATGCTTCTTGTTTCTTCAATAAAGAATGCACTCCACTGAGATAATATGAACCAAGTTTGGTTTCGGCACGATCTACAAATCCCTGCGATTGAATGACACTTAAACGCCCCAAATACTGACTCCAATTTTTCCGGAACCCCTGCTCTACAGATGATTTAAACGTATTGAAAGAACCATAGGACTGTTGAATATTGGTGAAATTTTTATCAAATCTTTTGTCTGTATTGACATGAATACTTCCACCTAAAGATCCAGCGCCATTCACACTTGTTCCAATGCCTCGTTGAATTTGTATTTGTTGAACAGAGGTAGCTAAATCAGGTGTGTTCACCCAAAACACTTGATGTGACTCAGGGTCATTCAAGGCAATTCCGTTGATGTTTACATTCACTCGAGTAGGGTCGCTGCCGCGAATCCAAAGTCCTGTGTATCCCACTCCATTTCCGGCATCTGAGGTAACTGCCATAGAAGGTGTAAATCGCAACAGAAATGGAAGGTCTTGGGCCACATTTATTTTTTGAATATCCTTCGCCAAAAGAGTCACCGAAGCTACAGGAGCCAATTTGCTGGCCTGTTGAAATGAGGCCTGAATAGAAATAGGTTCAAGCGAATGAATTAAAGAATCTTTAGATTCTTGAGCAATACCGCTACCATGTAACAAGCCGATTGCAAGCACAAATAAAATTTTTTTCATGTGTTTTCTTTTTCACGCAGCGGGGAAGCCACATGTTGTTCAACTTTTTCCTTAGCAGCATTACCTGCTCAGGTTCCTTTCGTTTAGAACGAAAAGGGTATAATCTCAGCCAAAAAAATTGGCACCCCTTGAGAACGACACAAATATAGAAAGGTATTACATTTAACAAGTGAAAAAAGGTTTGATATTTCGAAGTACAGGAAAGCACTATGAAGTGCTCATTGATGACGTCATGGTCTCTTGTTCATTGCGGGGGAAAATTCGACTTTCCGGATTGCGAACCACGAACCCCATAGCAGCAGGTGATTGGGTTCAGGTTGAAGTTGCTGAAGACGGAAAATCGGGGAATATCATTTCAATCGAAGAAAGAAAAAATTACATCATTCGGAGATCAGTAAATCTTTCAAAAGAGGCCCAAATCATAGCTTCAAATATTACACGCGCATACTTGGTTGTAACGCTGACCTTCCCGGAAACATCACCCGGATTCATTGATCGTTTTTTAGTTTCCGCTGAAGCGTATCGCATTCCGGTTACACTCATTTTTCATAAAATGGATCAGTACGAAAACCGTGAGGCCGTTGAAGAATTTGCAAAAATGTATGAGAAGATTGGTTACCAAATCATTTATAGTTCCATTGAAAGTGGCGAAGGAATTGAGCAATTAGCAAAAGAAGTTGAAAACGGTGTGTTTTTATTCAGTGGACAAAGTGGGGCTGGAAAATCATCTTTGATTTCTGCCATAAATCAGAATGACGATATCCGTATAGGAGATGTAAGTGAATGGAGTGGAAAGGGACAACACACCACTACATTTGCTGAGTTATTTCAGATGAAAGAAAATACGTACTTAGTTGACACGCCAGGCATCAAAGGATTTGGTTTGGTGGAAATTCCACGCGAAGAAGTAGGACATTATTTTCCAGAATTTTTTCAATTGCTTTCTGAATGTAAATTTTCGAATTGCATGCATTTGAATGAGCCTGGATGTGCGGTTATATCGGCTATTCATTCGGGCGCATGTTCTGAATCGAGATACAACAGTTATGTTTCAATTATTGAAGATGATTTAGAAAAATACAGAAAATCATGAAAATATTTTCAACAGAACACCTCATAGTCATTGCGATAACCCTATTGCTTTGCATCTTCGTTCCAATAGTTATTCGTAAAAAAACAAATTGGCATGTTGGTTTCCGCTATGGCTTCGGAACACTGCTATTGGTTAATATTGTGGTCTATCAAATTTACAGGTGGAAAACGGGCTACTGGGGAGCCGATCAAGACCTCCCTTTGCATTTGTGTGCTTGGGCCAATGTTATCACTGCATTTGCACTTTTTTCTAAGAACAATACTTTAGCTGCTATTGCGTGGTGTTGGGTTATGATGGGAAGTATCAATGGGTTGATCACTCCTCAATTAGACAACCCATTTCCTGAGATACCATACATCTATTTTGTCATTGGACACTCTGGATTAATGATAGCCGTAAGTACACTAGTGTATGGTTTAAAAATAAAGCCTCAGCCTCGAGCTTGGATTAAAGTGGTTGCTTTTTCGCAAGTTTATTTCTTCGCAGCCTTGCTTGTGAATTATTTAACCCACGCGAATTACGGCTATTTAGATCCACACAATGAATTTCGGAAACAAACCATTTTGGCTCTGTTTCCTGCGGAAGGCCCCTGGTTTCATTTCGCTATTCAAGGTGTTGGAGCAATTCTTTTCGGAATAGCTCTGCTTCCTTTCGTTATTGAACGAGGCGTTATTGCCAAGAAGGAATCAAGCCTCTAAGACCCATATCGACCACCTGTTCATTCGCTTCAGGCTGCCATTTACCGTCTGGTGTAGAATCTACCCATTCAAAGCTATTGTTGGTTGAAAGTGAAAGAGTCACAACTATGTCTTGTGTCTCATTACCCGTAATAACCAAAGGTTGAGTGAATACGCCGGTAACTACGCAGCTCCCTTGTGGAATCGGGGAAGTTGCAAAAATGGGATTCGGAACCGTGGTAGCTCCTGCAGGCGCCTGTCCAGATGTTACGTATGGAGTTCCCAAAACAGAGGTCTCAAATCCCCAATAGCCTTGTAACACATCATCATTCACCGATTGGCTTTGTGTGTTGATTGTATAATTCGTGATGTAGGTATTGAATCCAACAAAACTTGCAACTCGTCCAACTAAATCAAATCCGGCCGCAAATAAGTTGATGTCATAATTCTGATATAA
>VGFR01000146.1 GCA_016868835.1 Bacteroidota bacterium
TGTTACGAAAAAGAAGAAGTTTGCATATTGTTGTTGAGAAGCATATTCATTCTTCTTCATACCGTCATGTGCCTCTGAAGTAAAAATTGGAGCGCCGAAGGCTTCTTCACCTTTAATTGCCCAAAGTTTTTTAGCTTCACCACCCTTCACTTCGAGTTTACGAAGATCTTTTCCGTCTTTGTGTTCTAGTGTGTATTTATTCAAAATAAGTACTTCAGGAACCATTGTGTTGGGATCTGCGTGCTGAACAGATGCGTGCTCTGCGTGGTCATCATGTCCGTTGCTTTCATGAGCAGAAGCTTCTGCCATCTCTTTGGCATGCTCATATTCATGTCCGAAATCTGGGGTCATGTGAACCCACGTTCCGGAAGCCAATGATATTGTATCTGTAGTTCCATCGGGGTTCGAATACGCAACTTTTGTGGGTTCAGTAATCTGGAAACCTCCGCCAGAACCGTGAATAAAGTGAGACCACTCCCAAGCTTGTGATCCTAAGAAAAAGAATCCACCAATAATGGTAAGGCCCAACCATTTCACTACTCCCTTCTTATCCATTCGGTGGCCTGCTTCAACAGCTAGTACCATGGTTACAGAAGATACAATCAATATAAATGTCATCAAAGCCACATACATCAGAGGATAAGAACCATGCAATCCTGGTAGCGACTCGAACACTTGCTCGCCAACTGGCCAAGGCTCACTACTTGAGTGACGAATAAAGCCATATGCTGTTAACAAACCGCCGAAAGTTAGGGCATCTGATACCAAAAAGTACCACATCATCATCTTACCATAAGAGACACTAAAAGGAGAGCGATTACCACCCCACAATTCGTCTTTACTTACATGTTCTACATGTCCTGCCATACTGCATTTGAATTTGGTTGCAATTTTAATTCAAAAGCCTGAAAAAACGAAAGACATTCCGCAAATTTCTTTATTTTGAATCATTCTGAATAAGCGCATTTGCTTTCCTATTAATAGATGAAAAATAAGAAGGCAAAAAGATACAGCCATAAAATACCCATGAAATGCCAATACATTCCGTTTGAATACAAGCTAATCCAATCATTCTGATTCAATTTACCCTTTATAATCCTGACCACGTTCACCATGAGATACAAAATTCCAAGGAAAAGGTGGGCGATATGCAAATAAACTAAAATACTCAGCATTGCACCCGAGGCGTTGAAGGTGGTTTTTACTTCAAGAGATTTATCTTCTTTTGAACCATCGGCCTTGGTGTAAAGGAACTTATCACCGTCTTTTTCCAAGACTTGGCCGTTCATGGTGAACGTGTAATCTGTTCCATACTGGCCTTGCAGCTCACCGAGGGTATTCCATCTTGATTTCGTGCCTTGTTCGGTTTGGGTTTCAGTTCTACCAAATCCCATTCCCGTCATTTGATTCCAAGCTTTGTTTTGAGTGAAAACAAAAGCTAAACCTAGAACGAATGTTGTTATCACACCAGCCAAAGCCATTTTTGAATTTCCCGATTTCAAAGCGCGAACCGCCCATATCATGGTTAAACTTGAAATGACTACCAATGCATTTCCAACCCAGAAAATGGTTGGAGGAACAATTTGAACCCAAAGTAATTTCCCGTACAGAACCATAACCGCACTGGTTACTCCGGCGAAAAGCATAACAACCGCCAGTATAACCAACCACATCATCATCTTCTTGGTTCTTACCTTAACATCCATTGGATGATCGGCGAAAACGTCTTTTGTCTCTTGAAGAATTTCTTGATTTTCCATTTTTTTACAATTGATTGATTACATAAGCTATTTGAATCAGTGGTAAATAAAAGAAAGAAGCAAACATCACTTTTCTTGCATTTCCCATTGATGGGTCCAAATATAATTTCCAACTAAGCCAAACAAAATACAATCCTGATAAAATACATATCACCGCTGCCCAATTTCCGACCATTGGTGATGAAATTGGAAGCGCCCATGGCAACAAACTAACGGGAATAAGAAACATGGTATAAATCAAAATTTGAAAAGCTACACGTTTATCCGGCAGGTCATTAAAAGGCAAAAGACGATAACCACCAAGGGTATAGTCTTCGTGTGAAACCCATGCGATTGCCCAAAAATGAGGGAATTGCCACATGAATTGAACGGCAAAAAGTAACCCCGCCTCTAAACCAAAATGGTTCGACGCGGCCACGTATCCTATCATTGGTGGAATTGCACCTGGGAATGCTCCTACGAAAACTGCCCAAGGAGTAATTCTCTTTAACGGAGTATAAACAAATACATAACTAACAAAGGCGCCTACTCCAAGAATTCCTGATGCGACATTCAAGAAATAAAATAAAATGAAAATTCCAATACCAGAACTCACAAAGGCGATTAACCAACCTTGAGCAGAGGTCAACCGATTTGTAGGAAGAGGCCTATTCATGGTTCTGTTCATGAGTGCATCCCAGTTTCGCTCCAGAACTTGATTGGCGGCATTGCTTCCGCCAGCGAGAAGAAATCCGGCAAGAACCAACCAAAGCACTTCTCTCCAAATCCAAATCTCGGCGCCCATTTTATATGACAAAATACAAGACACCACAACCAAAAAAGAAAGTCGTAACTTAAAAAGTTCTAAAACTGCTTTAATTCCCATTGACCAAATATTCGGCGCGAAGTTAATTGACAAGGCCCGAACAGATTCGGAATTTTATTTAAAAATCCCAACGCATTGGAAAATCTAATCCCCTTCGAATTCCAATGGTGACCCACTGCTCATCGAACGGATTCACACGAGACCGAACGCTTCTCCATCTCAGGTTAGCTGCAATCTTCCAATTCTCATTGATTTGGTATGAAACACGCGCATCTAAAACGAGCAATGTACTTCGTACACCTTGTAAAATGAAATTGTTGTATTGCTGCCAAGGTGCTTTGTATGATTGAAAAATATTTCCACCTACATTGTAGTTCGGATCTCTTCCGTAAGCTGCCCAAACACCCACAACGTCATATTTCCATTTATCTTTTGACACTTGAACTCGTTGCCACCACTCATAGAAATTGGCTCCCAAAGGATGCGCAAAAGGTGTGTTCCAGTGTCCCCAAGCCTGAGTCTCACTTCCGTGGGTATAGGTATAGGGTCTAGCAAAAGACCATTCAGACTGATAGGAAAGTCCAGGGGTCTTTCTTGAAACAGCATTCATTCCAATCATTCCTCCGAATTTATTTCCCCACCATCCGCTTCGATTCCGAACTTCTTTCAAGAGAAATTCATCAAGTAAAAATTGTCCGTAAACTCTAAAATTCGCACTCGGCTGAAAATGAACTTGAGCGCTCATTAAGACATTGTCTGCACTGCCTTGAGCATATTCCACGGGCCGATAAAACAAAAACGGATTGAAGTAGTGCATGTCAAAACCTCTATTACTGGCTGAGTCCTTGGCCTGCCAAGTCACCATTTCAGTTATTTCAGCATACCATCTCGAATTGAAGGTCCATTTCAAGCCATGCATAGCTAGATACTTAGCCTTCTTCAAATTCAAGTTTGAATCGTAATGTTCCGCTCTTGCCCATGAGTTGTAGAATTTAAATTTTCCAAATTCAGTTCTTAGTCCAAGTTGCGGCAATGCACCTGCTTGATTCGAAAAAATTAGGCTTCGATAACCAGGCCCAACATGAATGCGCTCGTTTGCAATTTTCACTGAAAAATGTTCACCCAATTTTTTTTCGTAGGACAGTTCGGGTAATATCACCAGCGCCCCGCCTTCACCTGAAGCGTATATTGGTTTATGAAAAAAAGGTATTACCCCTGTGGAGTCTAAATTTCGTGTTATGAAATTTGGAAGTAGCATGTAAGCAAGCACCACATTCCACCTGAATTGATTACTCTTTCTAATTACCAATCCTTCAGTATTCAAGGCACCCACGAAACCAATTTTCTG
>VGFR01000147.1 GCA_016868835.1 Bacteroidota bacterium
TTTTTGAATCTGATGTACGGTGCCAATTGGCTGAATGTCATTAAAGGTGCCAATCGAATTGCATTGCCCTCTTGGTTTTCAGAAGGTGCAATTCGATATGCCGCTTTTGGCGATGAAGAGGCAGCAGATGAATTTACACTTGATTGGAAATGGGCCAACAAAAGAAACAATCTACAAAGATTATCGAATGACCACGCAGCTCGCGTAGGTCAGGCTTTCTGGAGCCACATTGTAGATATGTACGGAGAAAATGTCATGGTGAATATTCTCAATAGCACACAGTTTTTCCGTTCTACAGATGCCGGATTTTCATACATGCTTGGAAAGAACTCTGCAACGTTAATTCAATCATTTCTTTCGTCGTTGGAAAATAAAAATTCCAACGAAATTGAAAGTGGATTCAATCAATTGAAATTGACTCGAAGAAAATGGCAACTCTTCAATTCAGAGATTCATATAAAAAACAAATACGTATATAAGCAGTTTGAACCCAGTTCAAATGGCGAGAATTGGGCTTTCGTGCGATACGACAAAGGAAAATTTTTTGTTGCTGTTGCCGATTTAAAAACAGGAAAGATAAAAGTGATTCACAAAGGCGATATTCGCAGTGACCGAATACCAAATTATAGTTTCCCGGTCTTAACCTGGCACCCGAGTAACCAAATTTTAGCCTATATCATTGAAAAAGAAGGCAAGCCATACTTCGTAACCTACAACATTGAAACCAAAGAGAAGAATGAGAAAATACTCATGCAGATAGATCAAGTCAACTCCATGAATTATAGTCCAGATGGAAAACGACTTGTATTTAGTGCCTATTACGAAGGGAAAAGTGATATCTATGTCATGCCAATTTCAGCGAATAAACCGCAATCGATAACTTCCGATTTATATGATGATGCCTCTCCTGTTTTCTCATTAGATGGAAGTCAAATTATTTTCTCTTCAAACAGACAAGACAGTCTTCGAAGAGAATACCCAGATACTGTAAAAGCAAATTCGAATACGAAGCATATATATGCTGTTCAATGGGAAGCTGAAGGAACAAAGCCAATCATACAGCTTTCATCGGGTTCATACCAAGATTCAAATCCCATTGCCATGCCCAAAAATAGGGTTCAATTTATTCGAGCAAAAGAAGGAAAGTACGAAAGATGTTCCGTTTATAGAGACAGTGCAATCGCATTCATAGACACTGTCGTTCACTACCGCTTCTTCAATGTTACAGAAGTTCTTCAAGTGTACGATAGAGAAGTTTCTGAAATGAAATTAGATAGTTCGCAGCGATTCAATACCGTGCTATGTAGTGCATATGAGCTACCCATCGCATACACCACGGAATTAATGCAAGACAGAGCTGTTCGGGTGGAAGGTGAGGATGCGGGCAGAAATGAATCTGAGAAAAAGATGTACAATGAAATGATTTGGGTACCCAAATCGAAAGCTCAAAATGCCATAGACACGAAAAACTTTCTTTTCCCTGCAGATAAGAAAAGAGAACAGGAAGAGCAAAAAAGACAGCAAGAGGCCGTTGTACAAGTTGATAAGAAAGTTTTGAAAATACCTATGCAAAAAGATTATAGGCTCAACTTTGCCACAGATTATGTGCAGTCATCTTGGGATAATCAATTTGCAAGTGATTTTTATCAAAACTATGTTGGTCCGTCTAGTTTGAACCCTGGGTTTTCTAATTTCTTTCGGGTAGGAGTCTCAGATTTAATGGAAGATTACAGGTTTACCGCCGGAGTGCGTCTTTCTGCAAATCGCTCATACAGTGATTTTATTTTGACTTTTCAAAATCTGCAAAAGCGTGTCGATAAGAAAGTCTCTCTCCAAAGACAAAATCAAACCTTTTCAGAGAATGGAATTTACATTGAATCGCAGACCTTGTTTTTGACTCAGGAATGGGTCTATCCCTTCAATGAAGTTTCCTCACTGCGCTTCACCGCGTTGGGAAGGAAAGATAGAATTGTAGTTTTAGGAATTGATCCTGTTACGACGTCCTATCCAAATGCGAATGAATATAATGTGGGAGGTAAACTTGAGTATTGTCTAGACAATACATACCTTAAAGGATTAAACTACCGAACAGGTATTCGGTTTAAGTCGTGGGCTGAGCATTTGAGACAGCCTACCAATTGGAAAGAAAAGACTTCAGTGTATGTTGCTGGTTTTGATTTCAGATGGTATCAACCATTACACAGAGAGTTAACACTGGCCTTCAGAATGTCGGGAGCTACGTCATTTGGTGCTTATAAAGTGGTGCATTATTTGGGCGGTGTAGACAATTGGTTGTTCCAACGTGTAGATAACAGTATTGCAGTTTCTCCCAACCAGAATTATACCTACCAAGCTTTCGCTGGTCCGTTGCGCGGGTTTTATGTGAACTCACGCAATGGAAACAATTTCGTTGTCTCCAATACAGAGCTTAGATTTCCCTTGTTTCGCTATTTAGCTAACAAGCCCTTGCAGTCAGAATTCACAGACAATTTCCAGATCATCGGATTTTTCGATATTGGCAGTGCTTGGTCAGGAAGAGATCCTTACGATGATGAAAATGATTTCAATCTCATTTCGTCTACTCAAAAACCGGTCACAGTAGAAATCAGAAGCAATAGAGAACCCATTATCTATGGATATGGATTTGGGTTAAGGTCGAAAGTGCTTGGATATTACATGCGCGCCGATTGGGCTTGGGGGGTAGATGATCATCAAGTTATGCCCCGCGTATTCTATCTTTCTTTGAACATGGATTTCTAAATTACTCTACGTTCCACAGCGTATACGCAAGCGTCTCACCAACAGCCTTCAATGTGTTCTTAGAAATAACACTCATGTTGTCGGAATGGGTATGATGAGAAGAACCAAATTCGAAATTTTGAGCTCCCATAGCACCAGGACGCATGTCAACAATGTCTAATGTTGGAATCACCTGATTCATGAAAATGTGATCATCAACAATACCTTGAATTTTCTGTTGAGGAAAATAACTACCATGACCAATTTTTTCGGCAATGGCCCAAATGCGATCCACGGCGCCACCGGCATTGGTAACGCTGTATTCTTCTTTATTGAATTTTGCCCCGTCGGCTCCAACCATATCAAGTAGTATGGCGTATCGAGCTGCACGTGATGTTGTTTGTTTAGCCCACAATTGAGAACCCAAACACCAGGTCAAATAGTCATCAGATGCTGCGGGTTCCCATTCCGGCTTTCCACCGTCTTCTGCATCTAAAAACAACACATCCATACCTATGCCTTCAGGTAATTGATTGGCCATACGTGCAAGTTCAAGTATAATTCCAACACCACTGGCCCCATCATTTGCACCATCTATTGGTGTGCGTTGCTTTGAAAAATCGGCATCTTTATCGGCATACGGACGGCTGTCCCAATGTGCAGCAAATAATATTCTACGTTTAGCCTGGGGTCTAAAACTAGCGGAAATATTGCGAATGGGTTGTGCAATTCCCTGCCAGTTCGGCCAAGTCCCTGTTTGTTCTTTCACATCAAATCCAAAAGATGAAAGTTTGCTTTTCATCCATTCAGCGCATGATGCATGTGCAGCACTTCCTGGAACCCGGGGTCCAAACGCAACTTGCTTTTCAATGTAGACATAAGCGCTGTCTGTCATAAAGTTGGCAGGGTTGGCTAACTGCTTTTCATCTCCTTTTTTAACCTCATTTGATTTGGAATTTGGAAACTGATTCCAAGAATATAGACAAATGCCGCCGACAAAAAGTGTAAGCAAGAGAATGGCAGCAATTTTATTTTTATTTTTCATATGTCCAAGTTGTTCCGTCTTTTGAATCGTTCAGTTGAATAGCTAATTTTTTTAGTTCATCACGAATCAAATCTGAAGTGTGGTAATCTTT
>VGFR01000148.1 GCA_016868835.1 Bacteroidota bacterium
AGTCATTGTTGGTTTGAATTTCTTTCAGTCCAATGGCCAGATTGTATTTTGAAAAAATGAGCGAGGTATTGCTAAAGGCTTTGGGTGAAATGATGTGATTAAGTCTAGCAGTTGCTGTTTGATTTTGCCATAAAAAATATCCTTCATTCACGGTCCCATCTTCAGCTTTGGGATTGAAATAAAATTTATCTTTTCCGAAATAGCCGCTTAAATAAAATCTGTTTTTTTCATTCAGTATGAAATTGGCTTTGGCGTTAAAATCGTAAAAGAAATATCCTGCTTTTTGATCGGCAGGTAAGAAAGGGTATATGAGGGCATCAATGTATGTTCTTCTACCACTGACAAGGAAGGATGATTTGCCTTTTTTAATTGGGCCTTCAAGGGTGAGTCTTGAGGAAATTAAACCAATGCCGACTTCGCCTTTGAATTTTTCTTTGTTCCCGTCTTTCATTTGCATTTCCAATACTGATGAAAGTCTACCTCCATAACGAGCTGGGAAACCACCCTTTATGAGTTCAACACTTTTAAGTGCATCACCATTGAAAATGGAAAAGAATCCGAAAAGGTGATTGGCATTATACACTGCTGCATCATCAAGTATGATTAAGTTTTGATCTGGACCACCACCACGAACATAAAATCCAGAACTTCCTTCACTTCCTTTTTGTACCCCCGGCAGCAATTGAATCACTTTCAATACATCTTTTTCCCCAAGTAATGCAGGTATTTTTTTTATTTGATCTATTGGAATTTCAATGCTACTCATTTGCGTTTCCTCAACCACGTTGGTGGTTTTTTCTCCTTCGATGACTACCGTTCTCAAATCGAATTTTACTTTTAAAAGTTCAATGTTGTTTCTGGGTTGATTTGAATTGAGCTGTATTTCTTGGGGCTCGTATCCCATGAACTGTGCAATTATTTTTGTGGCGGTGTTGGGAAGGGTGAGAGAATAAAATCCGTAGTTATTGCTGCTTGATCCTTCACTCGTTTCTGGACAAAAAATTATGACGCCGGGTAAGGTTTCTCCTGATTCTTTTTCCGTGATTAATCCGCTGTAGGTTACTTTTTGAGGGAAAAGTGTGAGTGAAAAACAAAAAAGTAAAATGGAAAGTGAAAATTTCATAGGAATACGTTCGAATCATTACCGGTGAATTTCAAAAATAAGTGCAAATTCGTGTTATATTACCAACACAACAGACCCAGTGCAAAAAGACAGAGTGCAAGTCCTTGTATTTTTCTTCGGTTTAGTTTTTCTGAAAACAACAAGACAGCACCCAATGCACCTATGATGAGTACACCTAAATTATTTACAGGTAGTAATACATGTCCGGGTAACCAACCGCTGCTGTACAATTCAATTAAAAAAAAGATACTTCCATAATTGACAAGACCAAGGACAATTCCAGTTAGAAGTTCTTTTTTTGGAAAGGGTTTTTTCTTTGCAATCCATCCATACGCAAGTATAACAAGTCCTATAATGCCTGCTCCAAAAAAGGGAATGCATGTAAACAATGCCCGTTCATTGTCATTCGCGGTGAATCCTTGAAAAAAGGCAATGCTAAAATCAACCGCTGTGCTTCCCAGTAGTAAGAGAATAGGGTAGGTGAGCATGTTCCATTTAAATCGTGTTCTTCCTTCGACACTAAAAAAATACAATCCGGCCATGGCAATTACCAAGGCCAATATAGTTATCCAAGTGAGGTCACCCTTTCCAACAAGAGAGAACAAGACCACACCAAGAACAAGTGACATTTTAGAACTCAAAGTTGCCAGGGCTATACCTGCTTTTCGAGCTGTAATGGCCGTAAAGTAAAACACGGAAATAAACAAGGCCCCCATGGCTATTCCAGCAATACTCCAAACCGGAAATGTAAGACTGCTTTCCACGGCCAACTTCAAATCGGGAACCAAGAAAATACCACATCCGAAAGCCACAACATAATTGAAGACAATGGTTTCAAAAATCCGAGCTTCAATTTTTTCGAAGTATTTAAAAAGCCAATACAACGCGGCATTGGTTAACATGCTTAAGAGTAAAAAGATCATATGTTGCGAGTGACTTGAAGTAAATCATTTTCAACTGAGATCTCATGCATGAACAATCCGCTTTGAACCGGTGCTTTCAAACCTTTATTGAGATTTTTATCTGACGTGAAAACACGCATTTCGTCCCACAAATTAGATTCAATGAAACTGGTCAAAATTCCACTTCCACCTTCCACCAAAACACTTTGAATGTTGCGTTGATGCAAGGCCGAAAGCCAAGCCAAAGGACCGCTTGATTCAAGATGAAGGAGTTCGCATGAATAACGCGGAGAAACTCCTTTGCCCACCAATGCTATTGTGGGGGCCTCTGTATTAAAAATATTCAATTCTTCCGGTAAACATCCACGTTCATCAACAACAATACGAATGGGAGAAGGTCCATTGGCCAAACGCACTGTTAAATGCGGATCGTCATTCAAAGCTGTAGTTGGTCCAATAAGTATAGCTGGCTCCAAAGCGCGCCATTGATGAACCAATTGTCTCGATGCATGCGAAGAGATGGCATAAGATCCCTTGTCATTCGCTTCTCGTTCAATGTCCATGAATTTGTCTGCACTTTGTGCCCATTTTAGAATGATATACGGACGCTGTTTCTGATGGAAAGTATAAAAGCGACGATTTAAATACAAGCATTCTTCTTCCAAAACACCAACAGTTACATCTACTCCAGCATCTCTCAATTGCTTTATTCCTTTCCCGTTCACAGCAAGAAAAGGATCTTGAGAGCCAACAACCACTCGTGGAATTCCTTTTTCAAGAATTAAATTTGAACACGGTGGCGTTTTTCCAAAATGTGCGCACGGTTCTAAATTCACATACAAGGTTGAGTCCTTTAGCAAAGCTTCGTTTTCTACAAATGAAATGGCTTCCACTTCAGCGTGTGCTTGACCATAAGCTGTATGGAAACCTTTTCCTATGACTTCGTTGTTGTGAACAATTACGCAGCCCACAAGTGGATTTGGAGCAACGTGACCAAGCCCCATCCGAGCCAAGTCCAAAGCCATCTCCATGTATGTTTCGTGATTCATTCTTCTGCGTCTAGTTTTGAAGCTATGGCCTGGGCAGCAATCCATGCTGTTGTCCATGCATTTTGAAAATTATATCCTCCGGTTACTGCATCAATATTCAAAACCTCACCTGCAAAGTACCAATTATTCTGCAGTTTGTGTTCCATGGTTGTGAATTGAATGTGTTTTAGATCAACTCCACCTGCTGTAACAAATTCATCTTTAAAGGTAGATTTTCCATTTACCACGTATTGGTTTTTACACAGGCCGTTGGCCAGTTGTAGCAGATGAGCGTTTGATAAGTTTGCCCATTCTACATGAGGTATGTTTGACAGATCTAGTATGAAGGACCACAACCGACCCGGTATTCCATAAAGGGTGTGTGATGCGGGCAACTGTTTGGGTTTGCTCATGCGAATTTCTTTCAGCTGCTCGAATGTTACTTCCGGGTCTTGACCAATCCAATTGATTTCAATTTGAAAATGGTAACGTTCACTAGCGAGGGCAAGAGCAGCATGTGATGACAACTTCAAAACTGCTGGTCCGCTAATTCCCCAATGGGTAATAAGTAAGGGTCCACAAGCACTGAATTCAGTATTTAAAATGGTTACCTCGGCCTGAGGCATGGAGATTCCAGATAAGGCATTTAAATTTTTGTTGGCTATGTTGAAGGTGAATAACGACGGAACCCTTGGCACACAGGGAATACCGTGTTGTTCTAATTCTTTCCACATTAACTCACTGGCCCCGGTTGCGAACAAAACGGCATGAGCCTGTGATAGTTCTTCCCAGGACCATTCGTACTGATAATGTACTT
>VGFR01000149.1 GCA_016868835.1 Bacteroidota bacterium
GATCCAAGAAGGGATTCCGCTTTTTCCATTTTCTACATGGGAATCAATTTGGGTGCATTTCTTGCTCCACTTGTGATTGGTCTTTTTGCAGAAAATTTATTTGCTGTTAAGAATGAAGCTGGTGAAATTGTGACCTACGGATACAAGTACGGATTTTTAATTTCTGGAATTGGAATGTTGCTTGGTCAATTGCTATTCAATTCTTTGGCAAGTAAATATCTTGGCCACCTTGGTAACGCTCCAGTTAAATCGGCTGAGGCTAGTTTAGAAGAGTCTAAAAACACCAATGCGCCTTTATCAAAAGAAGAAAAACAGCGAATGACTGTCATTTTCATATTAACTGCTTTTGTGGTTTTTTTCTGGGCAGGTTTCGAGCAAGCAGGATCTTCATTGAGTTTATACACTGATAAATTCATTGACAGAACCGTTGGAAATTTTGAAATTCCTACTTCATGGTTTCAATCTGTAAACCCACTATTTATTGTAGCTCTGGCTCCTTTATTCGCCATGTTCTGGACCAGCAATATTGGTAAGAAATTTTCTACACCCGTGAAGATGGGAATGGGAATGATACTTCTTGGTATTGGCTTCTTTTTCATGCTGGGTGCTGTAGCCGAGCGTGGTGGGGAAAATCCAGACGTTGCTGTGAAAGCGAGTCTCATTTGGTTGGTTCTTACCTATCTCATACACACAATTGGCGAATTGGCTCTTTCTCCGGTTGGATTATCAGTAGTTACAAAATTGGCACCCGTGAAATTTGCATCACTCATGATGGGGGTTTGGTTACTTTCAAGTTTCTTAGCCAATATCATTGGCGGTTTTGTTGCGGCATACGTTGAAGCACTTGGTGCTTTTGCAATTTTCGCTACAATTGCAGGTTTTGTTATCTTTCTTGGCATGGTTATGATAGTCTTGAAAAATCCAATTTTAAAAATGATGCACGGCATCAGATAAGACCTGAAAAAAAATGAAAAAAACAGCAATTCTTTTTACCATTTTCATTTCTGCATTGACCTTACATGCGCAGACCAATGTGAACCTAAAATGGGAAAACGACATGAATGTATGCATACAACAAAGCATGTCAACTAAAAAACCAATCATGTTGTTCTTCACCGGAAGTGACTGGTGTGGGTGGTGCATGAGACTTCAAAAGGAAGTTTTTCAAACACCCGAATTTTCTGCTTGGGCAAGCGAAAACGTTATTTTAATGGAAGTGGATTTCCCAAGGAAAACTGTTCTTCCAGAAAACATTCGTCAACAAAATAACCAATTGCAAGGCAGCTTCGCCGTTCGAGGATACCCTACTGTATTCTTTGTAAATCCTGCAATGGGAGAAGATGGAAAAATTGCTTTAAACAGTTTAGGTCAAACCGGTTATCAGCAAGGAGGGCCTACATCATGGATTAACAGTGTAAGTGGCTTTTTGAAGAAATAAATACAACCTCTGAAAAAAGGCCCCAATGGGGCCTTTTTTCGTGAACACATATAAAATAATTGTTATGATTTCTGCCGCAAACTTTTGACAAACACCAATCCTAAACTATCTTGCGACCACTAAATTTACTTTTATGAGTGAGACAGCTAGGTTAATCATTGACGGAAAAGAGTACGAACTTCCCATGTTCACTGGTTCAGCGAACGAAAAAGCAATTGACATAACCAAACTACGCGATTTAACGGGTTGCGTTACCCTAGATAGCGGGTATAAAAATACAGGAGCCGCAAAAAGTGCTATTACATACCTAGATGGTGAAGAAGGAAAATTGTGGTACAGAGGATACCCCATTGAACAAATTGCAGAATACGGTAGCTTTTTGGAAGTGGCTTATCTACTCATTTACGGAGATCTTCCAACAGAAAAAGAACTTAGATATTTCACTGAAAGCATAAGCCATCACACCCTTGTGCATGAAGACATGAAACGTTTCTATGAAGCGTATCCAACTCATGCTCACCCCATGGGAGTATTGTCTTCAATGATTGCTTCCATGTCTACTTTTTATCCTGAATCTCAAAATCCGAATAATTTCAAAGACATTGAATTAACCATTCATCGTCTTATGGCAAAAATGCCAACACTAGCTGCACAAGCATTTAAGGTGAGTATTGGTCACCCCATCATTTACCCAAAAAATGCATACAGCTACACACAGAACTTCTTGCACATGATGTTCGCGTTGCCCACTTTCGAGTATGAGATTGACCCTGTGATTGACGATGCATTGAACAAATTACTCATCTTGCACGCAGACCACGAACAAAACTGTTCAACTTCAACTGTACGCATGGTAGGCTCTTCACAAAGCAATTTATACTCATCCATTTCAGCTGGTATTGCCGCACTTTGGGGACCCTTGCACGGTGGAGCAAACCAAGCGGTAATTGAAATGCTTGAACGTATCAAAAATGACGGCGGTAATGTTGCAAAATTTGTTGAAAAAGCAAAGGATAAAAATGATCCATTCCGTCTTATGGGATTCGGTCACCGCGTATACAAGAACTTCGATCCACGTGCTCGCATCATTAAAAAATCATGTGACGATGTGCTCAATAAATTAGGTATTCACGACCCGGTTCTAGACATTGCAAAACAACTTGAAGAAGTAGCCTTGCAAGATCCATATTTCGTTGAAAGAAAATTGTATCCTAACGTAGACTTCTATTCAGGTATCATATACAGAGCTATAGGAATTCCAACCGAAATGTTCACCGTAATGTTTGCTTTAGGTCGCCTACCGGGTTGGGTTGCACAATGGAAAGAAATGGTTGAACAAGGAGAGCCTATTGGTCGTCCGAGACAAATCTATACTGGTCATGATCTTCGTGATTATGTGCCAATTGCAAAAAGAGGTTAAACATGTTGGGCTGCAATTGCAGCCCATTTTTTTCTTATACAATGGAACAAGGAAACGTATCAATTCAAAAAGTCAACGGTGTTGCCACCATCACCTTCTTTCACCCACAGAGCAACTCTTTACCAGGAGCACTTCTGAGAGAATTAGCCAACACAATTACTTTGGTTGGAAATGATTCCGAAATCAAAGTAGTTATTCTGAAAAGCGAAGGCGAAAAAGCCTTTTGTGCAGGCGCTAGTTTTGACGAACTCATCGCCATTGATTCAAAGGAATCTGGTTTAATTTTTTTCACCGGTTTTGCATTGGTCATCAATGCGCTTCGAAATATTCCACAGCTTGTTATTGGTCGCGTTCAAAACAAAGCCGTTGGCGGTGGTGTAGGCATAGCTTCTGCTGTTGACTATTGCTTTGCCACTACACAAGCATCTGTTAAATTAAGTGAACTCGTAGTAGGTATTGGTCCGTTCGTTGTAGGTCCTGCCGTTCAAAGAAAAATTGGCTTATCTGCAATGTCTCAATTGGCAATCAATGCCAGCGAATGGCAATCGGCCCAATGGGCGCGTGAAAAAGGGTTGTACACTGCTATTTTCGAAACCACTGAAGAAATGGACTCTGCAATTGAGAGCCTGGCTCTAAAGCTTTGCAACAGCAATCCAGAGGCCATGTCTGAATTGAAAAAGATTTTTTGGGAAGGCACTGAAAATTGGGATACACTTCTGACAGAGCGTGCTAGAATTTCAGGACGATTGGTCTTGAGTGATTTTACCAAAGCAGCCATTCAAAAATTCAAACAGAAATAATTACGGATTCAATTTCAGGTTTTGCTTGTCGAACAGCGACTTCAATTCTGAAACAAACTCTCCCCAGTTGTCAAATTCCTCCTGGTAAACAACACCTACACCTTGTGTATACGGACTTTGAGTCACTGCTGTTAATCGTTGGTTATTGCATT
>VGFR01000150.1 GCA_016868835.1 Bacteroidota bacterium
ATGGCCGTAGCCACTTCTTCGGCATTCGCAGATGGATGAGCAACCACGAAGTCTTTTCCTCCTGTTTCACCAACTATTCGCGGATAGGTTCTGTAACGATCTAAATTGCTTCCAATTTCTTTCCATAAGTGTTTGAAAACGGCGGTCGATCCAGTGAAATGCAATCCTGCAAAATCGCGATGCGAAAAAATAACATCTCCGGCCACTGGTCCATCTACAGTAATCATGGTAATTACGCCTTCAGGTAACCCCGCTTCTTCAAAAAGTTCCATGATCACATGTGCACTATACACTTGCGTGTCTGAAGGTTTCCAAACGCATACATTGCCCATCATGACTGCCGATGCAGGTAAATTTCCTGCAATAGCGGTGAAATTGAATGGCGTAATAGCGAATACAAATCCTTCCAAAGGGCGGTATTCCAATCTATTCCACATGCCAGGTTGTGAGTCCGGTTGCTCTTTGTAAATCTGTTGCATGTAGTACACATTGAATCGCAAGAAATCTACAAATTCACAAGCAGCATCGATCTCCGCTTGATGTGCGTTTTTTCCTTGACCCAACATAGTTGCTGCGTTCATTCTATCGCGATAGGGGCCTGCGAGCAAATCAGCAGCTTTCAAAAAGATGGCAGCTCTATGTTCCCAGGGTAATGCGGCCCAACGTTCTTTGGCCGCCAATGAAGTTTCAATGGCTTGTTGCACGTGTGCGGAAGTTCCACGATTCAAAAATCCAAGTGTTTTCTTATGGTCTTGTGGAGAAACCAATGGAAGCTTCTCTTGTGTGCGTACATGCTCTGACCCAATGTACATGGGAACATCAATTGGGTTTTGGTTATACATTTTTTGATACATGGCAAGCAATGACGCTCGCTCTGCGCTACCTGGCGCATATCCTTTTACCGGTTCATTGACAGGTTTCGGAACGTTGAAAACTCCTTTCGGCATGATTTATTTTTTTGGAGCAAGAAATCCGAAGTTCTTACTGTAGTTTAACATTTGTTCTGAAAAGCTCTTTGCATATGTGACTTTAACGTCAACAATATTTCCTTTTTTATCCTTCACAGGTTCAAGTATTGGATTTACGAAACCATTGTAAGGAGGGATATTTAATGTTTCTGATCGTCTCAATACTTCTTCGTGAAGTGCTAGTTTATAACGCAAAATGCGGATATCGGCAAACCGGTCCACCTCATATTCAAAGGGTACATTGGCTTCTTGTGTTTGCTGATTATTGCGTTGTGCAAGATCTTTAAATTGGAAATAGCACCAAGCCATTAAGCCCAGTGCAACGAGAGCGAGAAAAACTTTTTTCATTGAAATGAATTTTCGGTTACGAAGATAAGAAGCATACCTTTGTGGAATGAACTTCGAGGAATTAAAGTTAACTAGGCAATTTTTAGACGCTGTTTCAGATGCCGGATACACGCAAGCAACTGAAATACAGCAAAAGGCCATACCTCGAATTCTAGCGGGTCAAGATTTAATAGGCATAGCGCAAACCGGTACTGGAAAGACGGCCGCTTACGTGCTTCCCATCTTGCAAACGTTGAAGTATCCTCAAGGCAATGAACCACGTGCACTCATTTTAGTTCCGACCAAAGAACTTGTGGTTCAGGTAGCAGAACAAGTTGAGAAACTTGCGAAGTACACTGAATTAAGGCATGTGGCTCTGTATGGAGGTGTTGGCCCCAAAACACAAATTGAATGCATTGAAAAAGGAGTAGATATCATTGTGGCAACGCCGGGTCGTTTTTTAGAGATTTATGCGAAGCGCGTCATTGTGCCGAAGAAAATTAAACAGGTTGTGCTTGATGAATGTGATCGCATGATGGACATGGGATTTTGGCCACAGTTGCGTGAAATTCAAGAGAAGATTCCGCAGAAGAAGCAGCAGCTTTTATTCTCTGCAACCTTTCCTGAAAAAGTTGAACGCATTGCCGATAACTTTTTACTGTTCCCATCACGGGTTGAGGTAACACCACAGGCAACAACGGCTTCTACCGTTGAACAAACAGTGTATCATGTTCCAAATGCACCAACCAAACTGAACTTGTTGATTCATTTATTAAAAGATGAATCTTGGACCAGGGTCATGGTTTTTGTAAAGACCAAAGAGCAAGCAACAGAAATTGGAAAGTACTTGGAGCGCATGCGGGTTGGTGAAGTGCGGTTGTTGCATAGTAACAAAGCGCAAAATGCACGCATGAATGCGGTGAATGATTTCAAAGATGGTGCAGTTCGGGTCTTGGTAAGCACTGATGTTACAGCAAGAGGTATTGATGTTTTCGAAGTGTCGCATGTGGTTAATTTCAATGTTCCCTCAACCTATGAAGATTATGTGCATCGAATAGGCAGAACGGGAAGGGCTTTCAAAACGGGATGTGCGGTCTCTTTTGCCGATGTCTCAGAAGAATATCACATAACGAAGATTCAGAAATTAATCAGACAAACCATTCCTGTTTTAGATATACCTGAAGGCGTGGTGATAGAGAAAACCTCCTTCTTGGAGAAACAAGACCAGAATAAAGAAATTGATAGGCAAAAGCGACTGGAGAATCCGGATTTTAAAGGAGCTTTTCACGAAAAAAAATCACCGCAGGCCAAGGCCAAGCTCAAACAGGCGAGAGATAAGAAACAAAGAAGGAAAAATTAATACAACCCAATAATAATGAAAAAACAATCGGTATTTTTTAGTTTAATGTTCATCGCATCATCAGTGTTTATCCTGTCTTGCGGTAACAATGAGGCAGAGCCTGAGTTACAAACCAATTCAGCTTCTCCGGCTCCAGCTCCTGAGCAGGTAAAAACAGAACAAGCCCCTGTTATTCCAACAGTGGAAATAGGTGGAATGATTTGGATGACTGAAAATTTGAAAGTCACAACCTTTTCGAATGGAGAGTCAATCTTAGAAGCAAAAACGAATAAAGAATGGTCAAGTGCAGCAAAGTCAAAAACACCTGCATACAGAATAATGAATGGGGTGTACTTTTATAATGGATACGCATTGAAAGATGCAAGAGGAATAGCTCCCGCAGGTTTTACCGTTGCTTCTACTTCTGATTTCAAGACGTTATTAAATACACTTGGTGGAGGAACAACTTTTGACGGAAAGGCTGCAAAAGCTTTAGCTAATTACACTTGGGAAATTGAAGAATGGAATGAAAGCACAGGTGATTTAGGAATGATCAAAGTGAAGGGAACTAATTCGGCTGGATTTAACGCAAATAAGGGTGGGTTCTGTCTCCAATCAGGTGAAGTAAACTTTGGAGGATGTTCATTTTGGTGGACCTCAGATGGAGCATCTTTCGACATTGGATATTGTAGTCAAGATATGGGAGGTGGCATAGCTCCGAATTCTCCAATGGGCTATGGTTTTGAGGTACGTTGTGTCAAGAATTAATCTGAATTTAGGTTAAAAAAAGGAGCTAATTAGCTCCTTTTTTTATTGTGCTATCTTTCTCAGTGCAGAACAACAATCTTTTTTGTTGAGGAGTTTTTCCCACTTCCAACCTGAACCAAATATGTTCCGTTGTACAATGCACGCGTGTCGAAATGTGCAATGGTGCTTCCTTGAAACAAAACTGTTGAAGCTATTTTTCTTCCGTCTTCCTTCCACAACACCAACGCGTTCGTATTGGCGCTTTTCAAAATTATAATTGAACAAGGCGCGATCAAGTTCAAGAACTTCGTTGTGTAATACTTCCTGAAATCCAATTATGTCGGGACTTTCGCTCCAC
>VGFR01000151.1 GCA_016868835.1 Bacteroidota bacterium
TTCGGATTGGTTTTACCAAGTTCATGGAGTCCGGCTCCAAAGCCTGAACGCGTATCGTTTGCGGGTGATAATTCGAATTCTAACATGCTACTGTGTTCTTAATAATCGCCTAAAGTTTCTTCTAATTGAGACAATGCACTTGCCAATTGTTCGTCGTTTGGAGCAACGCCATGCCATTTGTGCGTTCCTTCCATAAAATCAACACCTTTACCCATGGAAGTTTCCATTAAAATAAGAATGGGTTTGCCATTACCGGTCATTGATTTAGCTTGTTCTATTGTGGCATTTAATGCTTCATATTGGTGTCCGTTGGTAGTCAATACATCCCATCCGAAAGCTTCAAATTTGGCTTTGAGATTTCCGAGCGACATAACCACTTCAGTTGGACCATCAATCTGCTGTCCGTTTACATCTACGGTTGCAATGAGGTTGTCAATTTTATGGTGTGCGCAGTACATGGCAGCTTCCCAAATTTGACCTTCTTGCAATTCGCCATCGCCATGCAACGTGTATACAAGATGTTTGTCGTTGTTTAATTTTTTGGCCTGTGCAGCGCCTGCTGCTACACTTAGTCCTTGCCCAAGTGAGCCAGAGGCCACACGAACACCTGGTAAGCCATCGTGAGTAGTTGGGTGCCCCTGTAAACGGGTGTTCAATTTACGGAATGTGCTTAACTCAGAAACGTTGAAATAACCTCTTCTTGCTAGGGTTGAATAGAACACGGGTGAAATGTGGCCATTGCTTAGAAAGAATAGATCCTCATTTGCTCCATCCATATTCCAATTTTTCGGATCAATGCGCAAGTGGTGGAAGTACAGCGAAGTGAAGAAATCAGTACACCCAAGGCTTCCACCCGGATGTCCGCTGTTCACGGCATGAACCATACGTACAATGTCTCTTCGAACCTGAGAGGAAATACGTTTAAGCTCTGTAAATTGTGACATACATCAATGTTTTCGCAAAAGTAGTTTGAAGGTGTACGTTCTAAACGAAGTGTTCATGCTTTGTGGAAAAGTGAATGTGTTTGTTTAGCGATTCTTTTGATTTTCTTCACTTGTGTTGCTTAGGTTTATACATCGGTTTTTATGACAAAACAAAGCGGATTCATACACGAATTTAGAGAGTTTGCCCTTCGAGGAAACTTAACGGACATGGCCATAGCTTTTGTGATGGGAGGAGCGTTCACCAAATTGGTTACCGCTTTTATTGATGGGCTTGTCATGCCTTTGGTTGGAAGCCTTACTGCAGGAGATAATTTCCAATCGTTAAAATATGTTTTAAACGAAGCTACTTTTGACTCTCAAGGAAATTTACTCACTGCGGAAACAGCAGTTCGATATGGCGAATTTATTACGGTACTGCTCGACTTTATTCTAGTGAGTTTTTGTGTATTCCTTGTTGTAAAAATGATGAATAGGGCAAGGCGTAAATTTGAAAATGTTGTACTTAAAAAAAATAATAATGAAGATTAAAATTCTACTTTCAGTTCTGTGTGTTTTCATCTTTGGGCATATGTTGGCTCAGTCAGATGCCCGAATTGTGCTAAAAAAAGATCAAGTGATAATAGGTAAAATTGTTGAAATTGTGCCTGGAAGTCATGTGGGAGTTGAGATGTTCGGTAGTGTAGTGCAGATTCCATATGCTGATGTGTCATACATAATTCTAGACCCGAATTTTCAGATGAGTGCCAACAATGGAAATTCAAACACCAATCAAAGGGTTAAAAAGGAGTCAGGAATGAATAACCAACCCGTTGCCGATTGGGCATTTGAGTCTATCAATGAAGGCGTTGTCTCTGTTGGAGTAGGTGCAGTGGAAGGTATAAACGGTAGTTATGTTTATGATCCAATTTTTGGTCAAGTCATTTACTTGCCACCAGCATACGATGGACCCAATGCCGATGTCTTTGGAGGAGTCTACACAGCGAATGGAGTAAGTTATAAAGGGAAGTATTTCGCAGGCATTGGAATAGGAGCTATGGGGCATTCTGGTTACGACGGAGATTTTACAATGCCATTCGCAGTAGATCTTCGTGCTCGTATTTTTTCAGATAAACGCATTAGTCCGTATTTCATGCTCGCCTCTGGAATAACATACCACAAAGGTGGAGTGGGGTCATTTGATTTTGTTGATGGCGCGGGTGTGAGTTTGCGCATTCACGAAAGACTGAATGCCCACGCAATGTTGTCGCATACATACACACGTTTTTATGGAAAGTTGAGTGCAGGTTCAGCCTCGTCCATGTTGGACGGCATGTATTTGAATTATTTTGGATTAAGAGCGGGTGTCTCGTTTCGCTTCTGATTCACTCAGTTCAAAAGCGTCAATCACTTTTTTCACCAGCGGGTGACGAATCACATCGGACCCCGTCATTTCAACTATGCCAATTCCTTCCACATCGCGAAGCAAATTCACACTTCGCAACAAACCACTTGTTTGATTTCGGGGTAAATCGATTTGTGTTGCATCGCCCGTAATTACAAACTTGGCACTCATACCCATGCGTGTCAAGAACATTTTCATTTGAGTGACTGTAGCATTTTGAGCTTCATCTAATATGACAAAGGCTTTGTCTAAAGTACGTCCACGCATGAAGGCCAAAGGTGCAATTTCAATAACTCCTTTTTCCATGTATTCGGCTAATTTTTCATAGGGAATCATATCCATCAACGCGTCATACAACGGCTGCAAGTACGGATCTAATTTTTCTTTTAAATCGCCCGGAAGAAATCCCAAATTTTCTCCTGCTTCAACTGCTGGTCGAGTTAATACAATGCGCTTTACTTCACGTTCTTTTAGGGCGCGAACAGCTAATGCAACGGCAGTATAGGTTTTTCCACTTCCCGCAGGGCCAATGGCGAATAACATGTCATTGGTCTTAATGAGCTCAACCATTTTTTTCTGGTTGGCGGTTCGCGCGGTAACCTTTGTTCCACCTGGACCAAAAACCAAAATATCTGAACTGGCAACACCAACTGGAGTTTCACTTTCGCCTAGCGCAATGCGCTCCAATTGCTGAAGTGTAAGTGAATTGTATTTTTCAATGTGCCAGAAAATGAGCGTGAGAAAATCATCTAATTTTTGAAGATCTTCATCGCTTCCCAACGCCTTGATCATATTGCCTCTTGACATGATCTTGAGTTTGGGATATTTCGATTGAACGAATTTAAATTTGACATTATTCGGCCCGAAAAATTCTATCGGATCGATTGCAGGGAGGTAGATTTCTTTTTCAGCCAAAGGTTTTTCACAATTGATTGTGCCGAAAATAAGTGATTCATTGGCAAAACAAGATTCATTTCATTGGAATTTTGTAAAATATATTAACTGAATGTCAATCATTACCCTCATTTCCGACCTTGGATTGAAAGATCACTATGTGTCTTTAGTTAAGGCGAGGCTATTGAATGCCAATCCAACATGCATACCCGTTGATGTTTCGCATGTTGTGGGTACAAGTCAGATTGACCATGCGGCTTTTTTGTTAAGGAGTATTTGGAATGAATTTCCTTTTGGTACTGTTCATTTGAATGGCGTTGATAGCTATCTCGAGAAAGGAACCAACCACCTCATCGTCGAGTTTCAAAACAGGTATGTTGTAACGGCAGATAATGGATTAATTCCAATGGCATTTCCAAGAATTGATCGGAGTGAAATGAAATTGTATGCTATTGATTTACCAGAGGCCGATTCAAC
>VGFR01000152.1 GCA_016868835.1 Bacteroidota bacterium
ATTGAGGAAGTGACTCAAATCATTGAAACCCTTGATTTATCAAAACCGGAAGGCACTCGAAACAGAGCCATTCTCGAGTTCATGTACAGCAGTGGTTTACGCGTGAGCGAAGTAACAGATTTAAAAATTTCAAACATCTTACTATCCGACCAACTCTTGCGGGTGATCGGAAAAGGAAATAAAGAGCGGATTATTCCAATCACCGAAATTTCATTGAAGTGGTTGAATTTTTATTTTGAGCGCATGCGCAACCATCTTTCCATTTCTGCAGGACACGAAGATTTTGTCTTTTTGAATCGGAGGGGGAAACAACTCTCAAGAATGATGATTTTCAATATCATTCGAAATCAAGCACGAAACATTGGGATTCAGAAAAGTGTGAGCCCGCATACGTTTCGTCATTCATTTGCAACACATTTGATTGAAGCCGGAGCAGATCTAAGAGCCATTCAAGAAATGCTGGGACACGCCAGTATTACGACCACTGAAATCTACACACATCTCAGCAAAAATGCATTGCGAAACGAAATTTTAAATCATCATCCGCGGTACAAGCAATAATCCAAGATTGAGCGATTTTCAATTTTGAATTCATTTTAATCGTTGGAAACTGATTTATATTTGAACAATCTATTCCCTATGAAAAAGTACCTTGCCTTTTTACTTTGCCTTTTTGTTGGACAATTGTTTGCTCAAAATGTTACAATTTCAACAACAGAAGATATTCTTTGTCCAGGCCAAAGTGCTGATTTAACTGTAAATGCCAATCTTGGGAATCGGGTGGCCGACTTTCCAATGATTGCGGGGCAAGAAATGATCATCAATTACGCTCAAAACTTCACCATTGGCACATTTACCTATGAATTTTGGTTTCAAACTACAGACAATATTGTCTTATTACCAGAACATGTTGATGGTTTATACATTTATGACGCCACTATGGGACAGAATTTTGCTGTTTACCCGCAGCAAATCTGGAGCCCGACACACAGAAGAAGCTCCGGGGTAAGCGTTGGCGCGAATGGCATTAGTATCATAGAACACAGCCACCAATTTGTAGCCAGTAGGTTTTCGTTGGCTGTTCCTTTGGTTGGTTGGCATCATGTGGCTGTTGTATACACCAACAGCAATTTCGAAGTTTTCCTTGACGGCGTTTCTGTAGGAACCCGATTGAATGGAAGTAATTACCCACCTCACCCTACATCTGGTCTTGTTCCTGTAACTGTAGCATGTAAACCCAATCTTGGAAACGGATATCCAGCAGCATCCGGAATTGATGATGATCCAAACGACCGGTACTACGGGCAGTTGGATGAATTCAGAGTTTGGAATACGGCCTTAACCGCCAGTGATGTTGCCAATATTTACAACAGAAAATTGGTGGTCAACAACATGGCCAATAATGTGTTGCATATGAGTTTTGACATGTCAACCCATATCAATACAACAACCAACAATCCAACCGTTACTGTAACCGGAATCAACCCAGCCAATGGCGCATCAGTAGCTTACAATCCGAATACGGCAGGAGTTACTTATCCGCAAGTCAACATTCCTCAAATTGAAACTTTCGCAGGATCAAGCTTGGCCACGGCAATTACAGGTCCTTTTTTAACAGCATATCTCTGGAACAACTCTTCAACCAATCAAACAATAACCGTTAATCCAACTGCTGCAACTACAACCTATACCGTCACAGCCTCAACAGGCACCGCAACGGCAACGGGTAGTATTACGATTTCGGTATCTACCCCCACTGCCATTATTTCTAAAACCAGCCCATCTACTATATGTTCGAATGAATTTGCACTTCTCTCGGCCAATTCAGGCAGCAGTTATTTGTGGTCGAACGGTGATACCACGCAGCAGTCACAAGTAAACTCAGCAGGTGCCTATTCGGTTATGGTAACGAATGCAGACGGATGTACTGCAACATCTACCAATTTTGATTTAGCTGTAAATCCTGCTCCACTCGCAAGTATCTCCGCCTTGAGTGCTACCACATTCTGTGATGGTGGATCTGTTATACTTACCACTGATTCAACAAGTGTAAACAATTGGTCGAACGGTGAGAGTTTCTACAACGCCACAATTACAACCTCGGGATGGTATAGTGTAACTAACACCAATGAATTAAATTGCTCAGTGGTTTCTGATTCAATTCAAGTTGTTGTCAATCCAAATCCAATAGCTACTATTACACCCTCTGGCCCCACCAATTTCTGTCAAGGGCTTTCAGTTGATTTGTTGGCAAATGGAGGAACAATTTCATGGAGTAATGGGAGTGTTGATAGCTTAATAACTATCAACAACACCGACACGCTAACCTTAACTGTATCGAGTGAATTTGGATGTGTTGGTCAAATTTCTGAAATTATAACCGTTTATGAATTGCCTATTGTAACCGCTCCGAATGATACACTAGTCTGTTTATCGAATAATACATTTTCAGGTGAGGCCTTCCCTACAGGTGGAACTTGGTCTGGAAACAACGTTACCAATGACACTTTGACCTTTGTAAATCCCGGAGTTTATTTGATTTCATACCTCTTCACAAATAGCAATGCTTGTAGCAATTCAGATACCATGTTGGTGCAAGTAGACGCCCCCTTACCTGTCAGCGCAGGCACAGATATTAATCAGTGTCAGCCCACCAACCCAATAGACTTATCTCTTAATAGCGCATCACCCGCAGATGGAACCTGGTCTGGGCCATTTTTAACAGGGACCATTGCAAACCCAATTGATGTTGGTCTATACACCTACACGTATAGTTTCAATGATGTTTGCTCAAGTACAGACTCAATACATTTTCATGTTTATGCTGTTCCGGCGGCTCCAACAATTAGCGGTAACTTATACATCTGTAAAGGTGTACCATCTCCATTGTGGTCAAATTATGTTGGTGGAAATGTATGGTCTACCAGCTCTACGAACGACACCATTTACATAGCTGATTCAGGAATTTATGGATTAACATACATTGATAGCAACGGATGTAGTTCTTCCAATCAAGTTACTGTTCAGGAATACCCTGAAACTACACCATTGGATATTTCAGGTCCAACTGCAGTGCTCAATGGAAGTCAGCAATCTTATAGCATTAATCCTCAACCTGGATACACCTATACATGGAATGTAAACGGAGGAACCATCTTATCTGGTCAAGGAACTTCAAGTATTGAAGTGCTCTGGGACAGCACCGCATCCTCTTTCGCGTCGGTTCAAATCATTTGGAGTAACACCTACGGATGTGAGCATAGCGATGCTCAGGCTGTTTCAATTCAGCCAGATGCCGTTGAAGAAGGTCTTTCATTTTCGGAGCAAATTCAACTTTTCCCGAATCCTACCCAAGGCATTTTCCGACTAAAAGGTCTCAATCCGAACAAAACTTACGACCTAACTATTCTTGACTTGCGTGGTAAAGCGAATTCTCATTTAAGCGTGAATCAGCGTGCCGAAATTGAAGTCAATGCGTTCGAGTTACAAAGCGGATTGTATTTCATTCGAATTTTCGATGAAGAAAATGCAATAACTCTTCCTCTTCAAATTATTCATTAATCCTTTTCAACTAATTTCGCAAAAAATAAAATTATGAGATTCAGACCAGGTGTGCAGACAGGAAACGAAGTAACTGCTCTACTTAATGATGCTAAAGAACGTGGATATGCACTTCCTGCGGTAAACGTTG
>VGFR01000153.1 GCA_016868835.1 Bacteroidota bacterium
TTATTCAGAATTGGAGCAACAACTCGAGCAGAGTGGTTCTTCGTTTACAGCCTCTACACACGTTGCAGATGTCTTGCATGAAATTGCTGAACGCACGCACAAGCGCAGCATGGTTGTTATTTTCAGTGACATGCTCGATGATCAAAGACATGTGGATCAAATTTTCAGTGCACTGCAGCATTTGAGACACAACAAACACGAAGTGTTGCTGTTTCAGGTTGTTCACGAAAATCAAGAAGTTGAATTTAACTTTGAAAATAGACCTACAACTTTTGTTGATTTAGAGTCAGGACAAGAGATTAAATTGCATCCGCATGAAGTTCGAAAGACTTACATAGAGAAAATGGAAGCTTTTAAATCAGATTTGAAATTGAAAGCGGGTCAAATAGGAGTAGACTATTTTGAGGCCAACATGCAAGCTGGTGTTCAACAGGTACTACTTCAATTTTTATTGAAACGCCAACGCATGAACGCCTGAAAATTAATTTCTATTTCTTTTCCAATTCGAATCACTTTGCAACACATCTTCCGTTTTTTGGTTTGTGTTCTTGTTTGCGGTTAAAATGGTTTCAGCTAAAACTGCCGCTATTTCTTTTTCAGAATTTGAAAAAGAAGGCGTTAGCACTTCTGGTTTGAAGTAGTGCTTCACAAAATGCGTATCGAATTTCCCACTTTTGAAAGCGTCGTGGTTGATGGCCCAAGAACAAAAATCCAAAGTAGTTTTTACTCCCGAAATCTGATATTCAGCAATTGCCCTTGTCATTCTGGCAATGGCTTGCTCTCTTGTTGCAGCATGAACAATAAGCTTTGAAATCATGGGGTCATAATAAATTGGAATTTCCATTCCTTCTTCAAAACCATCATCAACCCGAACTCCCGGACCTTGCGGTCTTTTGTACGTATTTAATTTTCCAATATCGGGTAAGAAATTATTCAACGGATCTTCAGCATAAACGCGAATCTCTAGAGCATGCCCATGAATGGTGAGGTCTTCTTGTGTAAATGATAATTTTTCTCCACGAGCGATTTTAATTTGCTCTTGAACCAAATCAATTCCTGTAATACACTCGGTAACCGGATGCTCAACCTGCAGACGCGTATTCATTTCTAAGAAATAAAAATTCATTTGATCATCTAGTAGAAACTCAACCGTACCAGCGCCAACATAATCGCAACTTCGTGCAACATCACATGCACTTTTACCCATGGCCTCACGCAGTGCCGGTGTTAAGATGGAAGATGGAGCTTCTTCAACTACTTTTTGATGTCTTCGTTGAATGCTACATTCCCTTTCAAAAAGATAAACCACATTGCCATGCGTATCAGCTAATATTTGAATTTCAATGTGTCGTGGACCTGATACGTATCTTTCAATAAAAACTGAACCATCGCCAAAAGCATTCTGCGCCTCTGAAATGGCGCGTTCCATTTGCTCAGCAACATCATCTATGTGCTCTACAATACGCATTCCTTTTCCGCCACCACCAGCACTGGCTTTGATGAGAATGGGTAGCCCCACCTCAATGGCAACTTTCTTTGCTTCTTCAACATTGGCAATGGCATCTTCGGTGCCTGGAACCATTGGAATGTTATACTTACGTGCTGCATTTTTAGCAGCAAGTTTGCTCCCCATGACTTCAATGCTGTGGGGTTTGGGGCCAATAAATGTAATTCCAAATTTTTCAGCGAGCTCGGCAAAGGCTGCGTTTTCAGACAAGAACCCATAGCCAGGATGAATTCCTTCAACACCGAGTTCTTTGCAAATCTCTATAATTTTATCTCCTCTTAAATAGCTTTGATTACTTGGTGCAGGTCCAATACAAACGGCTTCATCGGCATATTTTACAAATGGAGCGTTTCTATCGGCCTCACTGAAAACCGCCACAGTGGCAATTCCCATTTCTTTTGCTGAACGCATCACACGTAACGCAATCTCTCCTCTGTTGGCTATAAGTATCTTCTTCATGTTGCAAAAATGAGAAAAGACGGCCTAGAAACTATTTTTTCTTTTTCTTTTTCTTCAATTCTTCCTGTTTTTTCTTCAATGAATCAGCAGGGGTAAGCAGAATCTCTTTTTCTGAAAAGGTTTTTGATTCAATGGATTCAGTCTGAATGAAATTGTCATCGGAAGGGGTTACATTAAGCATGGCTGGTGCTTGATTTAAATTGCTGTTCGATTCAGATTTGATTTGAATGACTCCATCATTTTCTGGATACGGCACATCTTGAACTGCTTCAACATCATGACGGTTGTCTGCGTTTTCAACTTCAATAATGGCATTTACAGGTGGTTCATTCAAATTCAATTCAGCCAGGGGACGCTCTTTCATTTCCAATGTATTTTGATTCGAATTGGCTTCTGATTGAGCAGTATCTGAAAATGACTTCAATTCTTCTCTTGTTGTTTCAGCCGCCAGAACCGAATCATTGGGTTGTTGAAAGGTCAGCCAAACGCCGCTAAGAATAAGAGCCACTGAAGCCATAGCGAGGCTCATTTGCCCGAATGTATTGAGATTCATCCACCACGTGCGCACACTGTTCAACCAAATGGTGAATGCATTTTTTTCTTGTTTTTCTTTTTTGAATTGATTGCGAAGGTTCTTCCAAATGTGTTTTGGAGGGTCTTGCATGTCCATTTCTTCCGATTCAATTGAAAACCACAATTGTTTCAACTGATTGAATTCTTCCTCTGAAGAAATGTGCTGCAACACAAATTCTTTTTCATCGGGAAGTAATTCCGAAAAGGACTTGTTCTTAATGAGAACCTCAATGTCATTGGGTTGGTAGGTGGGGTTGGTTTTCGTATTCATGACAAAATCAGAATAAGCAGCACAGTTAATAATTCTTTATAGTTGGCGAGTTGTAGGTTCAATTCTTTGATGGCATAAAACAATCTTGACTTCACCGTTCCTTCAGATATTCCCAAAGATTCGGCTATTTCCGAGTTTGACAGTTCTAAAAGGTAGCGCATTTCAAAAACAGTTCTCTTGGGTTCATCTAATTCTGAAAGGGCCTTTTGTAAAGCAGAATGAAATGTCTTTTTATCGACCTGAGCAATGCGGTCTTCTGTTGTAGAAATTGGAATATCGAGTATGGCTTCAGACCGAACCTTCATTTTGGCGTATTCATTTTTGCATTGGTTATTGGCAATGCTATAGATCCACGTTTTGAATGATTTATTCGAGTCGAAATTCTGGGCATTTCGATACACTTTAGTGAAAATTTCTTGAGTGAAGTCAGAAGCCAATTCCTTGTCTTTTTTCAGCATGCGCAAGAAATAGGAGTAAATCAACCGCGAATATCTTGAATACAAGACTTCAAATGCTCGTTCATTGCCTTGTGCAATGAGCTGCATGAGTTGCTCGTCTGTTAGCGATTCTATGTCTTTCGATTTAGAGAAAATCATTCCAAGATTTCATTTTTAGGTGGTACAGATGTCAATTCATTTGGTTCACGAATCGATAAAAATCGTGTTCGAATTTCATAAAGCATCATGGCAGTTGCCCCCCAGATATAATGCTTTTCGAAGGCAAT
>VGFR01000154.1 GCA_016868835.1 Bacteroidota bacterium
TTCACAGAAAATAGGCGCACTGTAACGAATGGCAATGGCCACAGCATCACTGGTTCTCGCATCTATCTCAACCGTTTTTTCAGCACCACGTACAACAATACGCGCGTAAAAAATACCTTCAATCATTTGGTAGATGTAGACCTCATGAACCACCATTTGAAATTCTTCAGTCAAGGCCACAAACAAATCATGAGTCAATGGTCGGGTAACCGGCATTTTCTCCATGACAATAACAATGCTGTGGGCTTCTGCAGGACCAATAACAATCGCCAAACTTCGGTTACCATTGGTTTCACTTAACGCCATAACATAGGCACCATTGGTAGCACTACTTGGAGTAATGTCTATTAACTCAAGTTGAATGCGATCTGCCATTACTTTGTGGCATTAAACGCTTTGGCAGCTGCTATCAATTGCGGTACAACCTCAAACGCATCGCCAACAATTCCGTAGTCAGCCGCTTTGAAAAATGGAGCTTCAGGATCTTTGTTGATTACAACTATGACCTGACTTCCATTTACTCCCGCCAAATGCTGAATTGCACCACTAATACCCACGGCAATATATAAATTCGGACGAATGGCAATTCCAGTTTGTCCTACGTGCTCATGATGAGGACGCCATCCAATATCTGAAACAGGTCTTGAACACGCCGTTGCAGCGCCCAATTCTTTTGCTAATTCTTCAATGATACCCCAGTTTTCTGGACCTTTCATTCCTCTTCCAGCACTTACAACTTTATCGGCCTCGGGCAATGGAATTCCCTCTGCCGATTCAAGCTTAACCTCTTTCACCACCACGCGAGCAGCAGGCACAGAAACTTCAAATGCCTCAACTGCACATGGTGCACCTGTAGCATGAACACCGTAAGCATTCGGTAAAACGGTTACCACTTGCTTTTCTGAAGTAATGTTTACATGCGCAATGGCCTTCCCGCTGAATACATTTTTTTTCACTGTGGTGCCATGCGGAATCGCCGTGGCTCCCGATACGATTCCCGCATTCCAACGCACAGCTATGCGCGGTGCAGCAGACTTTCCTGTAGTGTCGTGCGACAAAACAATGGTGTTTGCGGCTGATTTTTCCGCAGCTGCTATTACCAATGCAGTGATTTGTTCTCCGTCTGCAGCTGCTAAAGAAGCGAGATGTAAAACCCGATTGCAACCGTAATTTCCAAGCACCGAAGCATCAATTTGACCATGGGTAATGGCAGTACATGAACCGCCAACTGATTTCGCCCAAGCAGCAGCAAAGGATACGGCTTCAAGAGCTGATTTTGGAAATTTACCGTTCTGGTTTTCAGCAAATACAAGTATGTTCATTTTCTTAAATTCTTGAGAGGTTTATATCACTTTGGCTTCGGTATGCAACAACTGAATTAAATCAGCTGCCTGTTCTGGTGCAATAAATTTACATGCACTTTTCGCTGGTGGCATTTCAAAGTTTTGAACGGACGTGTTGGCAGCAAAAGCAACTGGTGTAATGACTTGCAACGGTTTTGTTCTTGCACTCATGATTCCTTTCATATTCGGAATACGCTGCTCAGCCATACCCTTGGCAGCACTTATTACAGCAGGGAGAGTAACTTCCAATACTTCAACTCCACCAGCTATTTCTCTTTCACATGTGGCTACGTTTCCGTTCACATGTAATTTAGATGCAAGTGTTACATAGGGAAAACTTAATAATTCCGCCAGCATACCAGGAACAATTGATCCGTTGTAATTGATGGTTTCTTTTCCGGTTAAGATCAGGTCAAACCCTTGTTCTTTCGCATAATCTGCAATGTGCTTCGCAACACTTAATGCATCTGTTTCTGGTGCATCAATTCGAACAGCATCATCAGCACCAATAGCCAACGCCTTGCGAATAATTTGTTCGTAATCACTTCCACCAACAGAAATTACCGTAACACTTCCACCTTGCGCCTCTTTCAACTCCAACGCACGAACAAGTGCATACCACTCATCATACGGATTTACTATGAAAGTAACACCCGCCTCATCGAAAGATGTGTTGCCGTTCGCAAAGGCAATTTTAGACGTGGTGTCTGGTGCTTTACTGATACAAACTAATAGTTTCATTTTTACTTTTTTTCGGTTTGCAAATGTACAAATTATTGAATCATTTCTAACTGACGAGCTACCTTTTGAAGGATTTCAAAAACAGTTTCAGCCATTACATTTTCACTATCTAATGTTGGATTAATTTCAGTGAATTCCAAACAACAGGTACGCTCATTTTGAAGCAACTCCAAAATAAGATCTGCTGCCTCACGCTCATTGATACCTCCTTTCACCGGAGTACCTGTACCTCTAGAAACGGTTGGATCCATGCTATCCACATCAAAACTGATATACACCTTATCACATGCACTGAGATAACGCATGATTTCTCTGCTGAGCTTGGTTATACCGGTTTTACGAACTTCATTCGTAGACACCACCTTCACTTTGTTCGCTTTGATTAGGGCAGCCTCTTGCTCTTCAAAATCGCGCAAGGTAACATAGACCAAATCACGATATTCTATTTTAGGAGACATGTCGCCCACATTTTTGAGCATTTCCCAAAGTTCAATGGTTTCATAATCCAAATCATTGAGCTTTTCTTCAATGTTATCTTCATTCAAAGAGGCAGCCAAAGGCATGCCATGTAAATTTCCGCTAGGACTGGTATAGGGGCTATGTAAATCGGCATGAGCGTCAATCCAAATTACACCAATTCGAGATTCTGGATAGGCCATACGCAGACCTGCTAATGTACCACCTGCATTGCTATGATCACCCGATAAGAGAAGCGGAAACTTTCCGTCGCGAAGGGTATCGCGCACAGCCGCACCAATGCGCTCATACATTTTCAAAACGGAGCGAATGTGCTTGGCGTAACGGCTTCCGGGTGTATTGTGCAAGGCTTGATTGTCATGCGGAATAACAATGCTTCTGTATTTTTTGAAGAAGCCGGATCTAAAATCCAAGGCAGCAATTTTAAGTGCATCCATTCCCAAACTAGATCCACGTGTTCCTGCACCAACTTCGCTCGGAACCTCAATTAATCGAATGGTTTTTGCTTTTTTCGAAGTCATGTTGCAAAGATAGGCGAGTGGCTATGCAAACGCCATGAAAAACAAATGGAAATTGACTTATTTTTCAACCCAATGTTTGGCATACATTTCCAAATGCGTATACATCTTTTCAAAATCGGAATGGTCGCCGTAATAGGGATCCTCTACCGTATTTCGATTTGGATCGTAAAAAAACACTTTGGCTTTGTCAGTTTCATTTCGTGCCAACCTCAGAACATCTCGCTCATTGTTTTCGTCCATTACCAAGATATAATCAAACCGATCAAAATGATTTGCTTGAAATTGTTGTGCACGGTGCAGATTAATATCAACTTTATTCATGTTCCCAATTTCTATAGATCTTCTGTCTGCCCTTGATCCAATATGGTAGTTCGCAGTTCCGGCGCTTTCAACATGAATAGCCATACCAGCATCTGCCGCAACTTTTCGAAGT
>VGFR01000155.1 GCA_016868835.1 Bacteroidota bacterium
AAGATTCCAAAAAGATTACCTGAAGTGCTCCAAGAGCAACATGCATCAAACATGTATGCTTTAAAGGAAGATCATGAAACTGTGCATATGGCATTCATACTGCAGCTTTTCTATGAAACAGGTATGCGCGTCAGTGAACTGGCCCAATTAAAACTCAGAGACATTGACCACTCTATGAAGCAAATAAAAGTAATTGGAAAGCGCAACAAAACAAGATACATTCCCGTTACGGACGATATGCTCAAAGCTATACACTTACATGCACAAGAATGCGGAATAACCGATGGGAATTCCCCCTTATTCTTGAACAAAAAAGGCAACGCGTTAGGAAGAAGGCAGATCTATGATTTGGTCCACAACGCTTTGGGATTGATTACTACACAAAAGAAAAAGAGCCCGCACGTTTTGCGACACAGTTTCGCCACACACCTGTTAAACAATGGAGCTGGTTTAAATCACGTGAAAGAACTTTTAGGGCATTCAAGTTTGAGCGCCACACAAGTTTATACACATTTGAACAGCGAGAGACTGAAAGCTATACATAAACAATTACATCCGAGAGGAAATTAAAAAAGTAAGACATATGCAAATCACCATTCAGAGCATTCATTTTGATGCGGATCAAAAGCTACTTGATTTCATCGAAGAAAAAACAAATAAGTTGAATACATTGCATCCATCCATTCACAAAGTTGAAATCTCTTTGCGCTTGGATAAAAATAGTAATCATGAAAATAAAATTGCCGAGTACACGGTAAAAATTCCAGGGTCTGAATTATTTGCGAAGAAACAATGCAAAAGCTTTGAAGAAGCGGTAGATAACTGCATTGACGCATTAAAAAAACAAGTTGAACGCAGCAAGGATAAATAATTTTTTTGAAGTTTTTTGCATTTGTGAAAAAGTTCACTACATTTGCACCCCTATTTTACGGAATAGGGGTTTGTTTTTGTAGTTCTTTGACAACGAAAATGCATGTAACAATGCCGGTGTAGCTCAGCTGGCCAGAGCAGCTGATTTGTAATCAGCTGGTCGGGGGTTCGAATCCCTCCACCGGCTCCAAGAAATGGGGAGATACTCAAGCGGCCAACGAGGACAGACTGTAAATCTGTTGGTTTACACCTTCACAGGTTCGAATCCTGTTCTCCCCACTCTTTTCGACGTGGGTACACTTAAGCCTAGGGTTAACAAAAGCGGGAGTAGCTCAGTTGGTAGAGCATTAGCCTTCCAAGCTAAATGTCGCGAGTTCGAGCCTCGTCTCCCGCTCTACTTTCCCACCAAGCCGTTGTAGCTCAGGGGTAGAGCACTTCCTTGGTAAGGAAGAGGTCACGGGTTCAATTCCCGTCAACGGCTCACTTCTTTGTCACTATTACATGTTTTGCGTTGATCTGAAGAGTTGCGGCTTAATTTTGCAAATAACAACTGAATAAATAAACACAAAAAAAACAACTGAAAATGGCTAAAGAATCATTTGACCGTTCCAAACCACACGTGAATATTGGAACAATCGGTCACGTAGACCATGGAAAGACTACGTTGACTGCTGCCATTACCACCGTATTGGCAAACCAAGGTTTGGCTGAAAAGCGCGACTTCTCTTCTATCGACAATGCTCCAGAAGAAAAAGAGCGTGGTATCACCATCAACACTGCACACGTAGAGTATGCAACAGCTAACCGTCACTACGCTCACGTTGACTGTCCAGGTCACGCTGACTACGTTAAGAACATGGTAACTGGTGCTGCTCAAATGGACGGAGCTATCCTAGTAGTAGCTGCGACAGATGGTCCAATGCCACAAACTCGTGAGCACATCCTTCTTGGTCGTCAGGTAGGAGTTCCACGTATTGTGGTTTTCATGAATAAAGTAGACATGGTTGACGATCCAGAATTGTTAGAGCTTGTTGAAATGGAAATTCGTGAATTGTTATCTTTCTATGAGTATGATGGAGACAACACACCAATCATCAAAGGATCAGCTCTTGGTGCTTTGAATGGCGAGCCAAAATGGGTTGACACTGTTGTTGAATTAATGGCTGCTGTTGACAATTGGGTTCCAATTCCTCCTCGTGAAACTGACAAACCATTCTTGATGTCTGTTGAAGACGTTTTCACAATCACTGGTCGTGGAACTGTTGCAACAGGTCGTATTGAGCGTGGTGTTATCAACACCGGTAACGAGGTTGATATCATTGGTTTCAATGAAGAGAAATTGAAGTCTACATGTACTGGGGTTGAGATGTTCCGTAAGATTCTTGACCGCGGAGAAGCAGGTGACAACGTAGGTTTATTGTTACGTGGTATTGAAAAGTCTGATATCCGTCGTGGTATGGTTATATGTGCCCCAGGTTCAATTAGCCCTCACACTGAATTCAAAGCTGAAATCTACGTTTTGAAAAAAGAAGAAGGTGGACGTCACACTCCATTCCACAACAAATACCGTCCACAGTTCTACTTCCGTACAACTGACGTGACTGGAGAAATTAACTTAGATGCAGGTCGCGAGATGGTATTACCAGGTGACAACGTATCTATCCAAGTTAAATTGATTGCTCCTATCGCAATGGATAAAGGTCTTCGTTTCGCGATTCGCGAAGGTGGACGTACAGTAGGTGCAGGTCAGGTAACTGAAATCATCAAGTAATAAAAACTAGTCAAACAGTGAAGATGGAAACTACAAAGTTTCTGTCTTCACTTTTGATGTTTTAAGAGAAATCCATTAAACGGGCATAGTTCAATGGTAGAATAGCGGTCTCCAAAACCGTTGATCTTGGTTCGAATCCAGGTGCCCGTGCAAAAAAAAGAATATTATGGCCGGAATAGTTCAATTTTTCAAAGAGTCATACGAAGAGCTTGTATCCAAGGTAACTTGGCCTTCATGGAAGGAACTTCAAGAAAGTACGGTATTGGTGTTTATTGCCATTCTTGTATTGGTAGTGTTTATCTTTTTGATGGACTTTGCATTTGGAAAGGGTCTAATCAAAATGTTGTATGAATTCATTGCTTAATTGAGATAAGATGGCAGATTTAGAAAAGAAATGGTATGTAGTTCGCGCCATAAGCGGGAAGGAAAAGAAAGTGAAGGAATTCATTGAGAGCGAAATTAAGGCGCGAGGTCTTCAAGATTATGTTAGTCAGGTCTTAATTCCAACCGAAAAGGTTTTTCAAATTAGAAATGGAAAGAAGATTTCGAAGGAACGCAGTTATCTTCCTGGATATGTATTAATTGAAGCATGTTTAATTGGAGAGGTTCCTCACATCATTAAAAATGTGACGAATGTGATTGGTTTCTTAGGGGCAGAAAAACGAGGCGAACCAATTCCCTTGCGTCTTTCCGAAGTGAATCGAATTCTAGGTAAAGTAGATGAATTGGCTGAGAATGGTGAGGAGTTGAACATACCGTTTGTAATTGGAGAAAGTGTTAAAGTGGTAGATGGACCGTTCAATAATTTCAGTGCCATTATTGAGGAAATCAATGAAGAGAAAAAGAAATTGGTAGTTAGTGTGAAAATTTTT
>VGFR01000156.1 GCA_016868835.1 Bacteroidota bacterium
TGGCTTGTTTTGCTTCCTGTCATTTCTTGGGGTATGACATGTGAAGAGGGGGAAGCAACGTTGTTGGATTTGTACAAGAAGTTTGTACAAAGTTCGCCTGAAGAGAGTGTTGCTGTGGCCGAAGAGATGATAGATGTTCTTGCGCTTTGCAGTGTGAATGAGAATTTCATGACGTATCCGTTTGAACGCGTAACCATGTTCAAACCGTTTTCAAGAGATGCTCGGGTGCGCATTTTTACTTGGAATTATTTGAATGTAGATGGAAGTATGAAGTATTTCGGTTGTGTGCATGTGCAGTCGAAGAAAGAAGGAAGGTGGTGGGTGAAGCTGACTGAAACAACTGAGCTTGATAAATTTTTAAATAAACAGTTTAGCAGTGAGAAGTGGTGTGGAGCGGTGTATTATGGTATTGCAGAGATGCCATCAAAGCGAAGTTCAGGAAAGCAATATGCGTTATTGGCATTTCAGGGGCATGATGCATTGACCAACAAGAAGATTGTTGAAATTTTGAATATTGAGAATAAAGATGTTTCGTTTGGGGCGAATGTTTTTGAGTTTGCTGAAAAGACCAAGCCCATGAAACGCTATGTTTTAGAATACAGTGATCAGATTGCCTGTGCATTGCGTTATTACGGGAAATCGAACGCCATTGTATTTGATCATTTGGCTCCGCGCGACCCCGCTTTCGAGGGTTTTTATCCTGAGTATGGTCCCGATGGCAGCAATGACGCGTTCATTTGGAACAAGAAAAAATGGGTGTATGCTCCGGCCATTCCAGTAGCACCATTTGTTGAGAAAGAAAAGTAGAATAACCGAGCGATAGATCAATAGAATCAATCACCGCATAACAAGTTCAAGCTCGCTCTGCGAGCGGCATGGGAAATACCCCCAGTGAAGCTGGGGGATTGCATCTGAAGAAAGCGCAATAGTTCTTAAGAGTTTGGTATTTAACAATATCTTTTTCTTCCAACTTCAGTGGGAGCTACATGCTCAGAATTGGCGAAGAGGTAAAACAATTTGAAATCAAAAAATAATCTATAGCCCCCACTGCAAGGTGGGGGTCCCCCACTGCAAAGTGGGGGCTGGTTTTGCAATAAATGGGGCTACTTTGACAAGGCATTTTTGTAAATTCGCTCCATGAGATTGAAGCTGTGTATTCTTTTTGCCTTGGTATCTTCCGTTTATGCCAATGCACAATTTTGGAAAAAAAAGGTTGAACTCCCTGGCATTGCAAGTCCCATGCTACTGCAACCCGGTTATACAACTTTCCCTTTAACAGATTATTTTTTGTCGCACGAAAACGTAGCTGCAATCTCACTAAGCAACAATAAAAAAGTAGGCTACAACGCAAAAGGAGAAGCTGTTTTTGCCGAGGAATCATACCCTCCACTCATGAACCTGAATTGTGAAACCAAATCAGGAAAACAATTTGATATTCCTGTTTTCGCCTCCGATAAAAAAAAGTATACCTTCACCTATCACGCATCGAAAGATGCTGTAAACACTGTGCACGTTGCCGGAGCGTTTAACGGATGGAATAAAAACGCAACAGAACTTACCTTCAATCCAGAATCACAAACGTGGTCTACCAATTTCTATTTATCTCCCGGTGTATATCCCTACCGAATTTGGGAAGACGGCACCCGTGAAATGTTAGACGGAGGAAATTCAAATCGCATGTCGAACGGCATGGGCGGAGAAAATAGTTTCATTGAAATAGCTGGTTCAGGAGAACCATACATGGAAGCCATCGCCTACAAAAAGAGAATGCTTACCGTTTATCTGACCGAAAAGCCTGAAAATGTCTTCGCCTATATCAACAACAAACTAGCTCAGGTTACTATTTCAGAAAAGCTAGATTCCACCTGTGGATATTACACAGCTCAAATTGAAATTCCTTTTAAATTTCGATTCGTAAAAAGAGCAACACTTCGGGTATTCGCAAGCACAAGCAATACAAGATTCAATGATCTGCTTTTTCCTTTGGTAGTAGGCAAACCTGTTCTCAAAACACATGGATTGAATCGAAAAGACAGACATTCCAATGTCATGTATTTCGCTATGGTGGATCGATTCATGGATGGAAACTCCTCCAACAATAGACCAACTCAAGACACCCGAATTTTGCCCAAAGCCAATAATTTAGGCGGAGACCTGAAGGGTATAACTTCGAAAATTAAAAAAGGGTACTTCAATGATTTAGGAACAAACACCTTGTGGATTTCACCCATCACAGAGAATGCAGAGGGAGCATGGGGTCTTTGGAATAGAGGCGGCGATACAAGCATGTTTAGCGGATATCACGGATACTGGCCTACTTCACTAACCAAAATAGATAACCGCTTCGGAACAGAAAAAGAATTCAAACAATTGCTTCGCGTAGCACACAGACATGGCCTGAATGTTTATCTCGATTACGTGGCACACCATGTTCATGAAAAGCACCCTCTGTTAAAAGATCATCCCAACTGGACCACTCCGCTGTATTTGCCAGACGGTACTATGAATACAGAAAAGTGGGACGAACATAGACTTACAACTTGGTTTGATACTTTTCTGCCAACGTGGGACTTTGAAAAACCAGAGGTGGTCAATGCGCTGACAGATACCGCCATGTTTTGGGTAACCAATTACAAGCTAGACGGATTCAGGCACGATGCAACCAAACACATTCGAACAGAATTTTGGAAAACCTTAACGCATAAAATTAAAGCTGAGAATAAAAATGTCTTTCAAATAGGTGAGACCTACGGTAGCCCCGAACTTATTTCCTCTTATTTAGGCAGCGGTCAAATGGATGCGCAATTTGATTTTAATCTTTATGATGCAGCGGTAGAGGCATTTGCTACCGAGGGTAAGGGCTATGCCAATTTAGCACGAGTTATGAAAGAGAGCGCGAAGTATTACGGTGGGCATCACCTCATGGGTAATATATCAGGGAATCAAGATCGCACGCGATTCATAAGCTATGCCGACGGATCTGTTCAATTCAACGAAGATCCAAAGGCAGCCGGATGGAGCAGAGAAATTAAAAACAACGGACAAATAGGATTTGTTAAATTGGAACAATTGACTGCCTTTCTAATGACCATTCCCGGAATTCCGTGCATTTATTACGGCGATGAAATTGGAATGCCAGGAGCCAATGATCCTGATAACCGTCGCATGATGCAATTTGAAAATTGGAATGAATCTCAAAACACGTTGCATGCACACACGCAAAATTTAATTCATTTCAGAAGAGAGAATATGGCTCTCTTATATGGAGAGTTGGTTGTTCTTAGGGCCGATTCAGAAGCGCTGGTGTTCATGAGAAGGTATCTTGATCAAACCGTAATTTGTGCCTTTGGAAAGCACGGTACTGTGGTGAATGTAGATTTAAACCAATA
>VGFR01000157.1 GCA_016868835.1 Bacteroidota bacterium
GCAGCCAACGGTGTAATTATCATTACCACGAAAAGAGCGAGAGAAAAGGGTTGGAAGTTTGAATACGGCGTAAACAGTGGAATCTCTACCCCTGCCTCACGGCCTAACATGCTTAACACAGAAGAATATTTGCGTATTCGTCAAGAAGCATGGGAAAATGATGGTGGAACAGGATATGTTTGGCTTCCAAATTTTTCATCTGCCACCGACGATGCTGCTACGCGAAAAGCTGCATACATGAATGCAATGAAAACAGATACCGATTGGGTGTCTCAAACCATTGGAAGAGGTAGTAAATACGGTGTTAATTTCGGTGGAAGATACGGAGCTAAAAATGCCAGTGTTTATTTTTCAATGGCGTATGATAACAACGAGAGTTTCCTACTTGGAAATAGCTACAAGAGAATTGCGGCGCGTGTGAATCCAGAGTTCAAACTTGGAGATAAACTTCGTTTGAACCTTTCTTTGTCGGGAACACGTGGGTTAAACAAACGCGTTGATGCGGCTTGGAGCGGTGGTTTAGGTGACGCCATGTCGAACGCACTTCCCTTCTACCCTGTTCAAGACTCAACAGGGGCCTTCTATTATTGGAGAGATGAATTTGGAAATGTGAAAAATCCGGTGGCTTACCGCGAACAGTTGCGTTGGACTACCGTTGAAGATCGCATGATCAACACGGCACGTTTAATTTATATGCCTGTGAAGAATGTCATCTTCGTTGCTACTGGTGGATATGATTGGATGCAAATTGGTGAAAACAGACTCACGCCAGCAACTTTTGACTTATCAAATGGACAAGGAAGTTACAGCCGTGATGAACGCATTGTTCGAAACAAAAGCACCAACATTACAGGAGAATGGGGAAAGGAAATTGCAACAGACATGAACTTCTCTGCACTTGTAGGTTTCGAATATCAAACATCGAAAACCGAATTCAGTAACAACTACATCCCCAATTTAACAGACGCTTATACTGAATTATCAGACATCTCAGATGTGCCAGCAACTCAAGTGGTTCGGAATGTATACAACCCAACTGAATTCAGTTTCATGGGATTCTTTACAAAAATGAAATGGGATTACAAAGGTAAGTACTTTGTTGAAGGTACTTTCCGTAGAGATGGTAGCTCTCGATTTGGTGTCAATAACAAATTTGGTAATTTCCCTTCTGCATCTGCAGGATGGATTATCTCTGAAGAAAATTTCCTAAAAGACAGTAAAAAAATCAACTTCATGAAACTTCGTGCTTCATGGGGATTAACAGGAAACTCAGATATTCCGGCCAATGCACAGTATGCGTTGTATTCTGCCGTGAATAACGGTATTTTCTACAACCAGGACTCCATTATTTTTCCTCAACAAGCTGGAAACCCCAATTTAAAATGGGAAACAACTTCAAACTTCAGTGTTGCACTTGAGACCGGTTTCTTGGAAGATCGCTTCACTGTTATTCTTGAAGGATACCGCAAATACAGTAAAGATGTATTGATGAATGTGAGTTTACCTGCATCTACCGGATTCACCAATTTTTGGGACAACGTTGCGGAAGTTAAAAACATGGGTATTGAACTTTCTACCATCATTAATTGGTTCAAAGGAAAGGAGTTCGGAATGAAAACCAACTTCAATATTTCTTACAATTACAATGAACTTGTAAGCATTGGAAATTATACGCCCGATGCCGTTTCAGGAGGTACCAATGACTCTCGTGTAATTGTAGGTAGACCAATAGGTTCTTTCTACATGGTTCAATTCAGTCACATTGATCCTACTAATGGTCAACCCATGTATCTCACTCCTCAAGGCAATCTTACAGATGATTATGATAACAGCATTCGTAATTATGTGGGATCAGGTTTACCTAAATGCATTGGAGGTTTAACTCAATCATTCTCTTGGAAAAACTTCAACTTAAGTGCTTTGTTTACCTACAGCTTAGGAGCGAAGATTTTCGATTCAAGTGCAAAACGTCAGCTTGGTGTTGTAACCAGTTGGAACATGAGAGAAGAAATCTTAGATCGTTGGAGAGAGTTTGGAGATGAAACAAGCTTTGGCCGATTGACATTAGATGAAACTTCATACGGATTACCAGATGGGTTCCCGTGGTGGAACACTTCCATGTTCATTTACAAGGCAGATTATCTGCGCCTGAGAAACTTGTCTCTCGACTATACACTTCCAGCAAGTTGGACAAAATCCATGAAGATGAGCAATGTTACCGTAGGTGTAAGTGCAACCAATGTATTTACAATCACAAACTTCCCTGGATTAGATCCAGAAGTTGTTCGCGATTTTGAAAATGCTCAAGACAGAAACTTAAGTCCGAATGTGACCTATTTAACTCCAATGCAAGAGCGTAGCTTCAACATTCGATTAAACGCTAATTTCTAATCAGATATGAAAAAGATATTAATTACCTCACTTACATCGCTCACCTTAATAGGCGCATTCGTTTCTTGTGAGAAGTTTTTAGAATACCCACCAACAGGAGCCATTCTTGCAGAAGACGCTTTAAAAACGCCTGCAGATGCTCAGAAATTATTGGTGAGCTGTTATGATGTTATGGCGAATTTGTACGACGGAAAAGTGCAGAACATCAATGAACTCATGGGTGATAATCTAGCTGAACCAAACGGCCTCGATTTTAATGCCATCTACAACCGTGAAACCAATTTCTTCACTCCTACCACAAACGGTGTGTACGGTGATTTTTACTACGCCATTTATCGTTGCAATTCATTGCTGAAAAATTTCGATTTAATTGAAGGATTAACAGCAGAAGAAAGAACACGCATGGAGGCTGAAGCTAAATTCATACGTGCGTTCTGTCATTGGGGTGTGGTCAAGATGTACGCACAGCCATACGGATCAACACCAACCAACAACCACTTGGGAATTATCATTCGTAGCGAAGCAAGCAATGAACCATTGCCAAGAAACACAGTTGCAGAAGTTTATGAATTCATATTATCAGATCTTGCTTTTGCAATTGAAAATTTACCTACAAGCAATGGAAACTATGCGAGCAAAGATGCTGCAACAGCGCTTATGGGTATGGTTTATTTTCAAATGAATGATTTTCAAAATGCAGTGAATTACATTAATCAGGTGGTAGATAATTATCCCATGTCTGACACACTTGATCGATTCCCTGATAATCCGGGTGTTAATCCAGAAATTATTTTTGGCATTGTAAGTTCAAACCCTGGAGCAGCGCATATAGATCAACGTACAGATAATTTTGTTGGAAACTACAATTCAGGCGGAGCCCTTCCTCCGAACTTAATGTTCAACAATGAATTCTACAACTTTGTAAATCTGAATAGTGCCGATGATCGTTTGGGTTGGATGCAAGCTGATGGTGGA
>VGFR01000158.1 GCA_016868835.1 Bacteroidota bacterium
TGAGAAATGAAAATGGCTTGGATACGTTGCATTTTCAATTTGTACTTTCGAAGCTGCATTTGAGTCCCTTCCCCACAATCAATTAGAAAATATTTATCATGAATATTAACTAACTGCGAAGTAGGAAAATGACGCTGGGTTGGCGTTGCTGCGCCACAGCCGAGTATGTGTACTTGAAATTGCATGAAAAAAAAACCGCCTCCAAAATGGAGACGGTTCAAATATCGGAAATAATTCTTAGTGTTGAACTTGAAGAGCAACTTCAGCTACACCATTCGCAGATTGTAAGCGAACAATGTACTGACCGTTACTTAAGTCTGCCGTGTTCACACGGAAGCTATTCATTCCTACAGTAGCCGTTACAACTTCGCTTGTTACACGCTGTCCCATGGTGTTGTATACATCAAGTGTTACATTTCCATTTGCATTCACAGGGAAAGAAATTAAACTATAGTTCGATGCAGGGTTTGGAGCCAGGGTAATGAAATTTTCCCAGTTCAACTCCTCAACACCAGCTGGATTGATATTCAAAGTATAGCCTGTGAATTCATATGGGACCGCCTGTGTACCGAAGAAATTCAAATAAGCTGTAACAACAATTTTCACCGGGTAAGAACCTGTAACTGTTGGTGTACCCGCTACATCTCCGCAATATGCATTGCCAGACAAGAACATACATGGATCTGGTGAATCTCCTAAGTTATTACAAGTAACACTTAAACCAACACCAGAAAGATCTGCCCAAGTTGTATCAACATCAGTAACAAGGCCATAAAAAATAGCATCCAAGTGAATGGAGTCAATAACTACGAAAGCCGGTAACGATGGATCAATATCCGCAGCTGTGGTTGGGGTTTTCACGTATACTACATCAGAATAAGGAACTCCAATTGTTCCAGCTTGAAAATTCTCACCTACTGTTGGATCTGGACTCACACCGAAATTCGATGTCCACACATGATCTGCAGGGTTACACTGTGCTGCTGCGCTGATTGAAAGCGCTACAAAAGCAAAAAAAGAAAGTAATTGTTTATTCATAAGGGTTAGATTTCACGTTCAAGCTCTTCCATGTAAACCAAATCAATGGCTTCATTGAGCGTAGGGGTAATTTTAAATACAGAATCCAATTGAGAAATGGTAATTAATTTTCTCACGGTATCTTGGAGACCACAAATAACAAAGGTGCCATTCGCATCTCTACAAAGTCGTTGGCCCACAAGCAATGCTGAAAGTCCAGATGAGTCAATGTATTTCGTTTTAGAAAGGTCAACTATTTGATTTCTTTGACCACTGTGGTTTTGTAGCACAAGCTCAGATTTCAACTCAGGTGCAAAAATGGCATCTAGTTTTTCTATTTGACTTGCTATACAAACTACCTTTTCCTTTTGCTCTACAACGAAATTCATAATTGGATTTATTTGACCAAAGATAATAAAACAGATGATTCATTAAACATACCCATTATTTCCTTGTCAGCCCCTGTGACAAAATAAACAATGCCGCCATACGAATGGCAACTCCATTTTCAACTTGATTCAAAATAATACTATTCGAACCATCGGCCACCTCTGAAGTAATTTCCACTCCTCTATTGATTGGACCTGGATGCATAACTACAATGTCTTTAGACAATGCATTCAATCGATCCTGAGTCAATCCAAACATGGCAGAATACTCTCTTAGACTCGGAAAATAAGGCACACTCGTGTCTTGTCTTTCCAACTGTATGCGTAACATGTTGGCAACATCGCACCATTCCAACGCTTTTTCTAAATTGTGCTCAACCTGAACACCCAGTTCATGAATGTACTTGGGAATTAATGTTGTTGGCCCACAAACCATCACCTCTGCTCCTAATTTTTGCAAACAGTAAATGTTGCTCAAGCCAACCCTACTGTGCGTAATATCACCCACTATGACTACACGTTTTCCTTTCACCTGCCCCAATTTCTCTCGAATGGAATAAGCGTCCAACAACCCTTGAGTAGGATGCTCATGCGTGCCATCTCCGGCATTAACTACCACAGCATTGGTTCTTTGCGCAATGAAATCGCAAGCCCCAGGTGCACTGTGACGCATGACCACCATGTCAACCTTCATAGACAGTATGTTATTTACCGTGTCTATGAGGGTTTCCCCCTTCTTAACACTGGAATTCGACGCTGAAAAATTCACTACATCAGCCCCTAATCTTTTCTCTGCTAATTCAAAACTGAGTCGTGTTCGGGTTGAATTCTCAAAAAACAAATTCGCAATGGTAACATCTCTGAGCGAAGGCACTTTCTTGATTGGTCTATTCAGTACTTCTTTGAACTGATCTGCCTGAGAAAAAATAAGCTCAATATCAGCCTTGGTCAAAGGCTCTATAGCATTGAGATGTCGTGTAGATAACTTCATTTTATTCGTTCAAAAAAATCACATGATCTTCTTTCGCACCTTCGTTCTTCCATAAAACTTTCACTCTTTCGTTCTTGAGACTCTCTACTTCCTTTCCCACATAATTGGCCTCAACAGGTATCTCTCTTCCCTTTTTTCTATCAATGAGAACCAACAACTCAATATTCTTTGGCCTTCCATATTCCATTAAGCTCTCCATGCCCGCACGAATGGTTCTTCCCGTGTATAGCACGTCATCAATGAGAACAACGCGCATACCGTCTATATTCTCGGGCAAATAGGTTGACTTTGCCACCAAAGGCTTTTCGTGAATTCTGAAATCGTCTCGATAAAATGTTGGATCAACCACACCGTGCTTCACTTGAACACCCATTGCATGCAATTCAGCTACAATTCTTTCGCATAAAAAAGTACCCCTCGGCTGAAGGCCAACAAGTAGTGAATTTGTAAAGTCTTTGTGATTTTCTATTAACTGCTTGCAAAGTCGTTGAATCATCATGTTCAACAAATTGTTACTGATTAAGGTAACCTGCTTCGTCATGTTGCAAATATAGTCCAAATCAAGTTAATCCACTATGCCTTAATTTTGCCGCATGATTGGAAGTGATATTGAAACTGCAAGAAACTTTTTGATGCGAGATCAGTTGGTGGCCATTCCCACTGAGACCGTTTATGGTTTAGCAGGAAATGCGTTGAAAGAAGAGGTGCTTGTTAAAATTTTTGAAGTTAAAAAACGTCCACTTTTCGACCCGCTAATTGTTCACTTCGCGAAGAAAGCCGACATAAAGAAATATGTCAAAGATGTTCCTCCACTCGCTGAAAAACTGATGGACGCTTTCTGGCCAGGACCACTGACTATTCTACTACCAAAGAGAAAGAACATTCCTGACCTTGTCACCTCTGGTCTTTCCGAAGTTGGGGTTCGTGTTCCAAACCATGAATCTACCCTCTTGC
>VGFR01000159.1 GCA_016868835.1 Bacteroidota bacterium
TTGGCACCTGAAAACATGCAGGATAGCACCGGATTCAAGCTAGATGAGGATACCCGAGGTGCAGATAAATACCACGCCTCTTCAAATCTTTACGCGGGTTATGCCATGATTAATTTACCATGGAAAAAATTTGAAATCACAGGTGGATTAAGATTCGAACAAAACAGACAAGTCTTAACAAGTGCCGACGTGACCAATAAGCCAATTGAAGCAAGTCTTGATTCACTGGTTCTTCTTCCATCTTTCAATGTTTCTTATCAACTCAATAAAAAATCAATACTTCGCGCTGTTTATGGAAAAACGGTGAATAGACCAGAGTTTAGAGAATTGGCACCTTTCTCTTTCTATGATTTTGAAAATAATTTTATCAATACGGGTAATCCGAATTTGACTTTCGCAACGAATTCAAACATGGATTTAAGATTTGAACATTATCCTTCAAGTTCTGAATATGTGAGTGCGGCTTTATTCTACAAAGAATTCAATAATCCCATTGAACCATATTTCGTGCCTGGCGTGGGATCTGGAGGTACTAGAAGCTTTGCCCCTGGAAACGCATTGGGAGCGGTCTCTTACGGTGTGGAATTCGATGTGCGCAAGTCATTTGCTGAAATGTCCAAAAATCCAATCTTAAATAAGCTTACTGTATTGGCGAACCTTTCTTTAATTAAGTCAGATATACAGGTTTCAGAAGAAGGATTGGCTAGCGGATTAAATCCCAATCGTCCAATGGTAGGTCAGTCTCCTTACATTGTTAACGGTGGATTATATTACGATAACGATTCACTAGGAATTCAAATTGTGGTTCTCTACAATAGAATTGGACCTCGAGTAATCATTGTAGGTATACCCAATATTCCTGAGGTGTATGAGACATCTCGAGATATGATCGACATCAGTATTACGAAGAATTTTAAAAATGGATTTTCACTTCGTTTGGGTGTTCAAGACCTGTTAAAGCAAGACTTTGTGAATTTACAAGATGCGAATGTAGATGGAGTGTTGTCAAGATCTACAGATCAGCGATTGCAGTCTTTTAACCGCGGAAATTATTGGAGTTTCACTGTTGGTTACAAATTCAGAGAAAACATTAAACCCACAAGGAAATAACATTGAATTAAGAAACTTAAACTACAGTTCGAGATCTGGTAAAGAATACTTAAGCAGAAAACACAATTGACTTTACATCGAATACGGAGTTTTGCAGCAAACATTTAAACTATGAAAAAAGTATTACTCGCTCTCGCGCTCATGAGTGCTTCAATTGGAAGCTTTGCGCAAATTGTGGTTAGTGGGAACATTGATGTCAATGGAACGACCACTTGGACCAATGACAACATTTACATTCTATCCGGATTCGTGAAGGTTACAGCCAACGACACGTTGGTTATTGAACCAGGAACAATCATTAAAGGAGACTTGGTAACCAAGGGATCTTTAATCATTGAAAGAGATGCGTACTTACATGCTGAAGGTACTCCAGAGCAGCCTATTGTAATGACCTCTCAAAAAGCGCCAGGTCAAAGAAGTTATGGAGACTGGGGCGGACTTATTTTATGTGGTCGAGGTGCAGTGAACTCTCCGGCAAATGCCGGTAACGGTACAGTCGCTGGCGAGGCCGTTGTTGAAGGTGGTGTAGGTTCAATCTATGGGGGTGGCGCAAATCCAGAACCGAATGACAATTCTGGTGTCATTCGTTATGTGCGTATTGAATTTGGTGGGATTCCATTTCAACCGAATTCAGAAATTAACGGTTTAACCATGTGCGCTGTAGGTAACGGAACTACCATTGACCACGTTCAAGTTTCGTATTGTGGTGATGATGCATTCGAATGGTTTGGTGGTCATGTTAATGTGAAGAATATCATTGCATACAGAAACTGGGATGATGATTTTGACACCGATTTTGGATATCAAGGAAATGTTCAATTCGCCCTCTCTATTCGTGATCCTCAAATTGCCGACCAAAGCGGATCAAACGGTTTCGAATCGGATAACGATGCGGCAGGTTCTACGGCTTCACCAAATACAAGAGCTAAATTTTCAAACGTAACTATCGTTGGTCCATACGCCTTCAATGCAACCATAAACTCAAACTACAAAAGAGCCCTGCATTTGCGCAGAAGAACTGAAACATCTGCATTCAACAGCGTGTTTACAGGTTATCCTGTAGGTTTGTTAATTGAGAGTACTTCAACACAAACCAATGCTGCTAACGGCGCGTTGAAATTCAAGAATTCTGTAATTGCCCAAATGAACGATTCATTGGCTTGTTTAACTTCTGCTAATCCAAATAATATCAACGGAGGTTTCAACATTACCAATTTCTTCAATGCAAATAACAACAGTTTAATCAATTCAACTATAGAACTGGGTTTCAATTCTGTTAATTTGAACAATCCAGATTTTTCTTTATCTACAGGATCTATTTTGAATTCAGGAGCTGATTTTACAGACGCTTATCTTCAAGATGCATTTTTTACCCCAGTCAATTTCAGAGGAGCCATTGGTACAGATGATTGGACTTCTTGTTGGGCCGAATGGGATCCACAAAATGCAGATTACTCTCAAGCCATAAACAACAACTTCACTGCAACAGTGAATGCAAATGGCTCTACGAATCTTTGTGCAGGTGAATCTATTGAATTGTCAGCTGTTTCAACTACTCCTGCTACTTTTACATGGTCTAACAATAATGAGTCAGGAGAATCTCAGATTGTAGCAGCAACTGGAAACTACAGCGTAAGTGCGAGAACTGCAGACGGATGTGTTGCCAATTCAAACGTAGTGAACGTAATGGTAAATGCCTTGCCAACAGTGAGCATTTCTGCCGATGGATCAACCTCTTTTTGCACAGGTGGAAACATTACCCTTTCTTCTTCAGAAATGATGGGTAATGTTTGGAATAACAATGCTACAACATCTTCAATTGTTGTATCTGCTTCTGGCGATTACTCAGTTGAATACACAGATGCAAATGGTTGTTCTGCTACTTCAAATACAATTAGTGTGAACGTGAGCGATTCTCCAATTCCAACAATATCTGTAAACGGAAGCGCTAGCATTTGCGATGGGTCGTCTGTTGAACTTTCTGCTTCAACTTCAGATTCCTATGTGTGGAGTTTTAACGGAAACGCATTGCCAGAAACAACTCAAACAATTAATGCCTCTCAAGAGGGTTTGTATACAGTAACAGTTACCAATGTAGATGCGTGTAACGGAGTGGGCGTTTCTCAGCCCGTATTGGTAAGCGTGAATGCATCTCCTACTGCCGATGCTTCTTTTGTTCAAACCAATGGTAGTTTAACCATTCAATTCTTGAATAACTCGTCAAATGCAAATTCATATG
>VGFR01000160.1 GCA_016868835.1 Bacteroidota bacterium
AATTCACTTAAGCCCGCTGAAGGTTCTACTAAGAACAGAAAGCGTATCGGTCGTGGGGAAGGTTCTGGACACGGTGGAACTTCTACACGTGGACACAAAGGAGCAGGATCACGTTCGGGTAACAAGCGTAAGATTGGTTTTGAAGGTGGTCAAATGCCTTTACAACGTCGTCTTCCAAAATACGGTTTCCGCAACATCAATCGTGTAGAATATAAAGGAATCAATCTTGATACATTGCAAGCATTGATTGAGAAGCATCAACTTGTTGATGTAACTTTTGATACACTTGTGGCAAATGGCATTTGCAGCAAAAATGACCTCGTAAAAGTTCTAGGTCGTGGAGAACTAAAAGGAAAATTGAATGTATCAGCTCATGCGTTCTCCGCTGCAGCGAAAGCGGCTATTGAGGGAATGGGTGGAACAGCAACAACTCTATGAAAAAATTTATAACTGCCATAAAGAACATCTGGAATCACGAAGAACTTCGTGGTAAGATTCTTTTGACATTAGGAATTTTATTGATCTACCGCGTAGGATCTTGGATCTTACTACCCGGTGTAGATTACTCTGTAGTGGCTCAAATCACTACAAGAAATGATGACCCAAGTGGTGGTGTAAGCCTAACAGACATGCTAGGTTTATTCACTGGCGGAGCATTTAACAACATGTCAGTATTTGCTTTGGGTGTTATGCCGTATATCTCTGCAAGTATTGTTATTCAGCTGCTCGGTCTAGCTGTTCCATCAGTACAAAAATTGCAGAAGGAAGGCGAAAGCGGTAGAAGAAAAATCAACCAATGGACCCGCTTCCTGACTGTAGCAATTGCTTTGGTTCAAGGCCCCGGTTATATTTATCAATATGTTGTGCGTGAAGGTGCGGTTCAGAATCCAACGGCTTTATGGACAGTAACCACCGTGATTATCCTTACTTGTTCAACATTATTTGTGATGTGGTTAGGAGAGAAGATTACGGATAAAGGCATTGGTAATGGTACTTCGTTGATTATCATGACAGGAATTGTATCCGATATACCAGGCGCTATTGCACGTGAATTTTCTCAACAAACATCATTCTTTTTCTTGATAGAACTTGCTGTAATGGTCATTATCATTGGACTTACAATAGCAGTTATTCAAGCGGTTAGAAGAATTGCTGTGACCATGCCGAAAATGGCTTCAGGTGGTGGCTATCTTCCACAAGGTGAAGCTGCTCGTAGCTACATTCCTTTGAGACTGAATGCCTCGGGTGTAATGCCAATCATTTTTGCTCAAGCAATCATGTTTGTCCCCATGTTTCTTCAAAACTATTTCCAAGACAGTGCTATATTGAAATCGCTTGCTGACTATCAAGGTTGGGGTTACAACATATTACTTATGGTTATGATTATTCTGTTCACGTTCTTTTATACAGCAATTGTAACGAACCCACAACAGATTGCAGACGATTTGAAAAGAAACAACAATTTTGTTATCGGATTCAAGCCAGGTAAAGACACTGCAGATGAAATTGAAAGAATTTTAGACAGAATTACCCTGCCTGGTGGTATCTTTGTCGCCCTAATTGCAATTTTACCGGCAATTATGATGGTTCTCGGATTGGTAAAGGCGCAGGCTTTCTCTCAATTCTTCGGTGGAACGTCTATTCTAATTACGGTAGGTGTAATTTTAGATTTATTACAACAAATTGAAAGCCATTTGCTATCACGCCATTACGATGGGTTGATGCAAACGGGCAGAGTGAGGGGAAGAAATAGTGGAAGCAACGTGCAATCTAGCGGTTACATTTAATCGAAGTGAGCAAAAAGCTAATACTAAAAACCGCGGAAGAAATAGAAGAAATCCGCAAAAGTTCTTTACTTGTTGGAAAAACACTAGCTGAAATAGCCAAGCTGATTCGTCCTGGCATTTCAACATTGGAGTTGGATAAAGTAGCCCATGATTTTATCAAAGATCACGGGGCTTTTCCAGGTTTCTTAGGATACCATGGATTTCCAAATTCAATTTGCGCCAGTGTCAATCATGCCGTAGTACATGGTTTACCTACGAGCAATGCCCTTAAAGAGGGAGATATTGTCTCGGTTGATATTGGAGTACTTTGGAATGGATACTGGGGTGATTCCGCCTACACTTTTGGGATAGGTGAGTTGAAAGAAGAAGTAGAGAAGTTATTGGAAGAGACCAAAGCTTCTTTGTATAAAGGAATTGAGCAAGCAGTAGTTGGGAGAAGAATTGGTGATATAGGTTTCGCAGTTCAGTCACATGCAGAGTCATTCAACTACGGTGTAGTTCGTGAACTTGTTGGTCATGGTGTAGGTAAAAATCTGCACGAAGCACCGGAGGTTCCGAATTATGGAAGGAGAGGACAAGGGATTGCACTGACAGAAGGAATGGTTTTGGCCATTGAGCCAATGATCAATTTGGGAACGAAAAATGTTCGTCAATTGAAAGATGGTTGGACCATTGAAACCCATGATGGTAAACCAAGCGCGCATTTTGAACATACCATTGCAGTAGGGAAGAATAAAGCAGAAGTGTTATCCAGTTTTAAAGAAATTGAAGCGGTATTATCCGCAAAAAACTAAAAAAGAAAATTGAATGGCGAAGCAAGCGTCCATAGAGTTAGACGGAGTAATTGTAGAAGCATTGTCAAATGCAATGTTTCGTGTGGAGTTGGAAAATGGACATATTATTATTGCTCATATTTCAGGTAAAATGAGAATGCACTACATCCGTATTTTACCAGGAGACAGAGTAAAAGTGGAAATGTCGCCATACGATTTAACGAAAGGTAGAATTTGTTTTAGATATAAATAAAAAAAAGGAAATGAAAATACGTGCTTCACTTAAAAAGCGTTCCGCCGACTGCAAAATTGTAAGCAGAAAGGGAAAGCTATATGTAATCAACAAGAAAAACCCTAAATTCAAACAAAGACAAGGATAATTCCTTAAATAATTATAAACTATGGCAAGGATTGCAGGTATAGACTTACCGCGTAACAAAAGAGGTGAAATTGGACTCACCTACATCTATGGAATTGGACGCTCAACATCGCGTAGAATTTTAGAGACTGCAGGAATTTCTTTTGACAAGAAGGTTTCTGAATGGAATGATGAAGAGTTGGGTAAAATTAGAAATTTCATCACGGAAGAATTGAAAGTGGAAGGTGCTCTTCGTTCTGAAGTGCAAATGAACATTAAGCGATTAATGGACATTGGGTGCTACCGTGGAGTGCGTCATCGTGCTGGCTTACCTCTAAGAGGTCAAAGTACGAAGAATAACTCTCGAACCAGAAAAGGTAAGCGTAAGACTGTCGCTAACAAG
>VGFR01000161.1 GCA_016868835.1 Bacteroidota bacterium
TGAATGGGTTCAACCACTGGTTCCGGTTCCACAGACAAAGGCTCTACCTGAACTTCAACGGTTGTTGCGCCATGGAAAGGTAAGGGGTCTTCCCCTTCCACCACTTGAACGTGTCTTGGTTCTTGCTCCTTGGTTTTCGATCGAAACAATATGGCCAACCGCTTCATGGCAGCATCAACATGATGGTTGAAGTTGATAATTGCGAAGGTGATGGAGACGAATAAAATGCTTAAAAGTGTGCCCATCCATCCCAAATGGCTCACACACCAAAGGGTAGACATTTTTCCATAACCACCTATGAATAGCCCGTTAATACGAAATTCAATACCGGGTAGAGGAGTAGTCACTGATTTGTGAGCGAAGAAACCGATAGCAAGAGGAACGAAAAGCAGCAGTCCAACGGAAACAGACACTGATTTCCAAATCGGAAAAAGATAAGTTCCAAAAAGCAGGCGCAATGATATGAGTAAGAGTAAAAATGGAATGCACAGCGCGGAGACACCCGCAAAGGTGAACATGAGGGCGTGTGCAATGTGTGCACCCATAGCTCCCATCCAATTGGCATATACGGCACCTTCGGCGTTTGCCGTAAGTATGTATTGTTGATCTTGACTCCCAGACAATAAATATGAAATGCAAGAAAGGGTTAAGAAGAAAGAGAATAGAAAAAGAAAGAGACCTGCAATTCGTGCCGGACGCTCATCGCGACCAAGATCTTCATTGCGTGTTGAAGTTTCGTCTGGACTTGGTGTATTTTTTTTTGCTCGGGCCAATTTGCGCGTTTTGGTTAAAACCTCGAAATTAGCGGAGATTTTGAGGCATTTCGGGAGGGTGTTCCGAGGGTTTTCAACATGTAAACCTTGAAATATTGCAATGATTTCATGTGCAGTGTTGGAATTTCGGAAAAGTAATGTATATTTGCCGTCCAATTTCTGTAACAATGGCAAAGAAAGGTAATCGCATTCAAGTAATTATGGAGTGCACAGAGCACAAAGAATCGGGCATGCCTGGTACTAGTCGCTATATAACAACAAAAAACAGAAAGAATACTCCTGAAAGATTGGAAAAGAAGAAATTCAATCCAATTTTAAAGAGAATGACTGTTCATAAAGAAATCAAATAATTTAAGACATGGCTAAGAAGGTAGTTGCAACACTTCAGACCGGTGGTGGTAAGAACCACACGAAAGTGATTAAAATGGTGAAGTCACCAAAATCAGGTGCTTATTCTTTCAAAGAAGAGATTGTACACAATGATAACATCAGTGAATGGTTCTCTAAGAGCTAATTCAGTGCAAGCATAATTTAAAAGGCCTCACCTCATGGAAGGCCTTTTTTTATTTTTTACGATGAGTTTTTTTAAACGATTATTTTCCAAAGAAAAAAAAGAAAAACTAGACCTGGGTCTTGAACGAACCCGGGAAGGATTTTTCGGTAAGTTGGCGCGCTTGGTGACCGGAAGAGCCACCATTGATGATGACATGTTAGATGAATTGGAGGAAGTTCTAATTACATCTGATGTGGGAGTTGCAACAACAGAAAAAATCATTCAGCGTGTTCAGGAGCGTGTAAGAAAAGAGCGGGCCATGCCAGCAGATCAATTGCAGGTTTTGCTGCGCGAAGAAATTGCAAATCTCCTGGTTAGTCATGGAGGTGAAGATCAAGAGGAAATTACCATTCCTAAAGTTTCAGAAGGCCCTTATGTTATCATGGTTGTGGGGGTTAATGGTGTTGGAAAAACAACAACTATTGGTAAAATAGCATATCAGTTGAATCAACAAGGGAAGAAAGTGATGTTGGGAGCTGCAGATACGTTTAGAGCCGCTGCCATTGACCAATTGAAAGTGTGGGCTGAGAGAGCACAAGTGGATATCATTGCCCAAAATATGGGGGCTGATCCTGCGGCTGTTGCTTTTGACACCTTGCAATCAGCGGTAGCAAAAAATGCAGATGTAGTTATTATTGATACAGCTGGTAGATTGCATAATAAGGTGAACCTCATGAATGAGTTAACCAAAATTAAACGTGTTATGCAGAAGGTTGTTCCCAATGCTCCACATGATGTGATGCTGGTTTTAGATGGTTCAACCGGACAGAACGCTTTTGAACAAGCGCGGCAATTCACCGCAGCAACTGAAGTCACATCACTGGCCATTACAAAAATTGACGGCACTGCCAAAGGAGGTGTAGTTATTGGAATTTCTGATCAGTTCAGTATTCCAGTTCGGTTTATTGGGGTAGGAGAAAAAGCGGAAGACCTTCAAGTGTTTAATAGATTTGAATTTGTAGATAGCCTTTTTGCTCAAAAACAAGAATGAAAACAAAAACATTAAAGAAGAACAAGGTGAACGTAGTCACCCTGGGATGTGCAAAGAATATTTTTGATTCTGAAGTAATGATGGCGCAATTGAAAGCGAATTCATTTGATGTTGAGCATGAGAGTGAAGAGGCAGACGCGGAAATTGTCATTATTAATACATGTGGGTTTATTGATAATGCAAAAGAAGAAAGCATCAATACCATTTTAGCTTGGGCAAAAGAAAAGGAAGAGGGTAATGTGTCTAAATTATATGTGACAGGCTGCCTAAGTGAGCGATACAAACCCGAATTGGAGCGCGATATTCCTGAGGTAGATGCCTTTTTTGGGACAAGAGAATTGCCACGACTCTTAAAGACGCTAAAAGCAGATTATAAGCATGAATTGGTAGGGGAGCGTTTACTCACTACGCCAACTCACTATGCGTATTTCAAAATTTCTGAGGGATGCGATAGACCATGCTCGTTTTGTGCAATTCCCCTCATGCGCGGAAAACATTTGAGTACGCCAGAGGAACAGTTGATCCAAAACGCCAAGAATTTGGCCGCCAATGGAACAAAAGAGTTGATACTCATTGCGCAGGATTTGACTTATTACGGCTTGGATATTCACAAAAAAAGAACGCTCTCCGATTTGCTAAAACGGTTATCAGATGTTGAAGGAATAGACTGGATACGCTTGCAATATGCTTTTCCAAGCGGGTTTCCAATGGACGTCTTAGACGTGATGAATGAGCGTGAGAATATTTGTAAATATTTAGACATGCCTTTGCAACACGGAACTACAAAAATGCTGCAGGCCATGCGGAGGGGAATTACAAGGGAAAAAACAGATGCCCTCATTCAAGACATTCGAATGAAGGTTCCAGACATTGCAATTCGAACCACATTAATATCCGGTTTCCCCGATGAGTCGAAAGAAGATCATACAGAACTTTTGAATTGGGTGGAAGCCATGCGCTTCGATCGGTTGGGTG
>VGFR01000162.1 GCA_016868835.1 Bacteroidota bacterium
TTCATAATTCAATTTCTTTATTTGTATTCAACTTTAAGAAGGTGACTAACTGAACGAATCATACCCTCAATGTTTGGTGTCAATTCTTTTTCTACTGACACGTTTAATTTTTTGATTCCCAATGCCTCGATGGTTGCCTTTTGTCTTTTCGGGCGATCGATTGCACTTTTAATTTGGGTGATAACAACTTTTGACATATGTATATTTATTATCCGTTGTATACTTTTTCTAACGAAATACCTCTAACTCTTGCTATATCTTGTGCCGTTCTCAATTGAGAAAGAGCTAAGATTGTTGCCTTCACTACGTTGTGTGGATTTGAAGAACCCTTTGATTTTGCTAGTACGTCCTTCACTCCTGCCGATTCAAGAACCGCACGCATAGCACCACCAGCGATTACACCGGTACCTAGGCTTGCAGGCTTCAAGAAAACGCGAGCTCCACCGAATTTACCGGCTTGTTCGTGTGGAATGGTACCTTTAAATACTGGTACACGAATTAAACTTTTCTTAGCATCTTCAACAGCTTTTGTCACTGCCTCAGCAACTTCCTTAGATTTTCCCAATCCGTGACCCACTACACCGTTTTCATTTCCTACCACAACAATGGCAGCAAATCCGAAAGTACGACCACCTTTGGTCACTTTGGTAACACGGTTTACAGCTACCAATCTGTCTTTCAATTCTGTCTCGCTTGCGCGAACTACTTTTCCTTCTAACATGTTAATTAAAATTTAAGTCCGGCTTCGCGAGCTGCTTCAGCCAATGTTTTTACACGTCCATGATACAAATATCCGCCTCGATCGAATACAACTTCATCAATTCCAGCTGCCTTTGCACGCTCTGCGATTGATTGTCCTACCATTCTAGCTTGCTCAATTTTAGCAACACTTTGCGCTTCTTTCATCAACATTGAAGATGCTGATGCTAAGGTTACACCCTTCGTGTCATCAATAATTTGAGCATATATCTGTTTGTTACTGCGGAACACACTTAAACGTGGTTTGTTTGCAGTGCCCGCCACTCGAGAACGAATACGAGTGCGAATTTTAGCTCTTCTAGAGTTTTTTGAAAATGCCATTGTCTTAAATTTTATTTAGCTGCTGACTTACCCGCTTTCTTACGAACGAATTCACCAACGTAACGAACACCTTTTCCTTTATAAGGCTCCGGAGCACGGAGCGAGCGAATCTTTGCCGCAACCTGTCCAAGGAGTTGCTTATCATATGATTCAAGCATAATCATTGGATTCTCTCCCTTTTCTGCTTTCGCAGCCACCTTAATTTCAGATGGAAGTTCAAAAACAATCGGGTGGCTGTATCCAAGAGTCATGTTCAGACGCTGGCCTTCTGCATTCGCACGATAACCAACACCAATCATTTCCAACTCTTTCTTCCAACCTGCAGATACACCTACAATCATGTTGAACAAAAGTGATCTGTACAACCCGTGTTTTGCACGAACGTCTTTGTGATCATTGATACGCGTAACAATTACCTCGTTTTCTTTTACTTCAATATTAACGGAATTGTCAATTTCTTGAGTCAAAGTACCCTTTGGTCCTTTTACTGTCACAAGACCATTGGCGATGCTGATTTCAACACCTTGAGCTAATGGAATTGGAGATTTACCTATTCTTGACATGGGGTCAACTATTTTTCTTAATTAATAAACGTAACACAATACCTCACCACCTACTTTCGACTCGCGAGCCTTTTTGTCTGTCATTACTCCTTTCGAAGTTGAAAGAACTGCTATACCAAGACCGTTCAGTACTCGTGGAAGTTCTTCAGCTCCAGAATATTTTCTGTGACCTGGTGAAGACACACGCTCGATGTTTGAAATCGCTGGCATTTTGGTTTTCATATTGTATTTCAAAGCAATCTTAATAACGCCAGGAACTCCTTCTTCGAACTTGTAATTCAAGATGTAGCCACTTTCGTGAAGAATCTTTGTAATTTCTTTCTTTAGATTACTCGCTGGTATTTCAACGACCTTATGACGAGCTTTCTGCGCGTTGCGGATGCGTGTCAAGTAATCTGCTATTGGATCAGTAAACATGTTCTTCTTTTATTCTTTAATATATTACCAACTTGCTTTTTTAACTCCAGGAATACGTCCTTCCAAGGCCAATTCTCTGAACTGGTTGCGGCACAACCCGAACTGACGCATATATCCTCTTGGTCGTCCTGTTAACATGCAACGGTTGTGTACACGAACCTTACTGCTGTTTTTTGGAAGCTTTTGCAAAGCATCCCAATCGCCTGCTGCTTTAAGTTCTTCACGTTTTTGAGCGTACTTTGCAACCATTGCAATTCTTTTACGCTCACGTGCTTTCATTGATTCTTTTGCCATCTTTCAATCTTTTATTTTACGAAAGGAAATCCAAATTCTTCTAATAAAGCCTTAGCTTCTTCATTGGTACCTGCAGAGGTCACAATGGTAATATCCATACCATTGATTGCTTTGATTTTGTCAAGGTCAATCTCTGGAAAAATGATTTGTTCTTTTACACCGAAAGTAAAGTTTCCTCGTCCGTCAAATCCAGATGCCTTCACCCCACGGAAATCGCGTGTGCGTGGTAATGCTACAGCAATAAGACGATCTAAGAATTCATACATTTGGTTTCCTCTCAAAGTTACTTTTGCTCCAATTGGAACGCCTTTACGCAATTTGAAGTTGGAAATATCCTTCGTTGAAAAAGTTGCAACTGCACGCTGACCTGTGATCAATGTTAATTCTTCTACAGCAGCATCAACAAGTTTTTTATCTCCGGTAGCTTTACCAATACCCTGATTCAAACAGATTTTAGTAATGCTTGGAACTTGCATTGAAGAAGAGTACTCGAAACGCTTTTGAAGGTTTCCAGAAATCTCACCTTCGTATTTGGTTCTTAATCTTGGTACGTAGCTCATTTGATTACCTCCCCTGACTTTTTAGAAACACGAACTAATTTCCCATTCTCTCCACGGGTGCGTCCAACACGAGTTGCATCGCCACTGTTGTCAATTAACATGACATTAGAAATAGCTAGGGCAGCCTCACGCTTTTCGATTCCACCTTGTGGATTTTGTGCAGATGGTTTACGGTGTCGTGAAATCATATTCACGCCTTCTACGGTCACGCGGTCTTTGTCGCGGTCCACTGCGATAACACGGCCTTTTTGTCCTTTGTGGTCACCTGCAATAACCACGACCATGTCGCCTTTTTTTATTTTGAGTCGCTTATACATCGCTCTGATAGTTTACTTAATTAAAGCACTTCTGGTGCTAGTGAAACAATTTTCATAT
>VGFR01000163.1 GCA_016868835.1 Bacteroidota bacterium
TGTCATCTTCTTGTTTTTCACGTGAAGTGGTTCCAAATCCAACTCCAGTCCCAAAATCTTGCAGTTGACGGGCTCCAATGTTTGAAGTCATGACAATCACGGTATTTTTAAAATCAATCTTTCTACCCAAACTGTCTGTCATTTGTCCATCATCAAGCGCTTGAAGCAATAAGTTGAATACATCTGGATGCGCTTTCTCTATTTCGTCTAACAAAATAATGCTGTACGGTTTGCGACGAACCTTTTCAGTCAACTGACCACCTTCTTCGTATCCAACATAACCGGGAGGAGCTCCAATTAAGCGAGAAACGGCAAATTTCTCCATATACTCACTCATGTCAATACGAATCAACGCCTCTTCCGTATCGAACATATACTTGGCCAGTTCTTTGGCTAATTGCGTTTTACCAACCCCTGTTGGACCCAAGAAAATAAATGAACCTATGGGTCTATTCGGATCTTTTAAACCCGCTCTATTGCGCTTTATGGCTCGAACCACTTTTACAATGGCTTCGTCTTGACCAATTACTTTACCTTCAAGTTCTTTGTCCATTTTTGCCAAACGTCCACTTTCTGTCTCAGCAACTTTCTGTACGGGAATTCCCGTCATCATGGCTACTACTTCCTCTACATTGGCAACAGATACTTCAGTTCGTTGGTTTTTGGTATCTTCTTCCCACTTCTTCTTTGCCGTTTCCAATCTGGTCTCTAAAGCTTTTTGCTTATCGCGAAGTTGCGCTGCTTCTTCATACTTCGCACTGCGCACAACTTTTAATTTTTCTTCCTGAATACCATCAATTTCCTTTTCAATTCCAATAATTTCTTTTGGAACGGAAATGTTTTGAAGATGTACGCGTGAACCAACTTCATCTAAAGCATCAATGGCCTTGTCTGGAAGGTGACGATCTGTAATGTAGCGTGAAGTTAATTTCACACAAGCCTCAAGTGCATCATCTGTATACTTCACATTATGATGGTCTTCGTACTTGTCTTTGATATTATTCAAAATTTGAATGGTCTCATCAACAGTAGTCGGATCAACAACTACTTTTTGGAAGCGACGTTCTAAAGCACCATCTTTTTCAATGTATTGTCTGTACTCATCCAAGGTTGTTGCTCCAATACATTGAATTTCACCACGAGCCAAAGCGGGCTTGAACATATTACTTGCATCTAAACTTCCACTTGCTCCTCCGGCACCTACAATGGTATGAATTTCATCAATGAATAAAATAACATCTGGTGATTTTTCCAGTTCATTCATTACCGCTTTCATGCGCTCTTCAAACTGACCACGGTATTTTGTACCTGCAACCAGAGAGGCAATGTCTAGCGTAACTACACGCTTGTCAAACAAGACACGAGAAACTTTCTTTTGTATGATGCGAAGTGCAAGTCCTTCTGCAATGGCAGACTTACCTACACCAGGCTCACCAATTAAAATAGGATTGTTTTTCTTTCTGCGTGATAATATCTGTGAAACACGTTCAATCTCTTTTTCTCTTCCAACAATGGGATCCAATTTCCCTTCACCCGCAAGCTTCGTTAAATCCCTACCGAAATTATCTAGCACAGGAGTTTTACTCTTACTATCGGTTGGTTTTTTAGCCGTGCCACCGCTTCCGCCGGTAAACGGACGATCATCGTCATCATCATCAGCAGCAGGGAATTCTGCTCTTGGAAGATCGCTAGAACGCAATGAATCTTCATCGTCGAACTTTTCAATCTCACTCATGACCGATTGATGACTAACTCCCAAGGGTTCCAGTGTTTTGGTTACTACGTTATCCGGATCTTTTAGTATGGTCATCAAAAGATGTTCCGTGTTCACAATAGATTTACGTTGTGATTTCGCTTCAATATAAGAGAGCTTTAAAATGCGCTCTGCTTGTTTAACAAGAGCTATACCGCTTGCCGTTGGGGCAGAAGTAGCATTGCTTCGTATGACCGACTCTATGCTTTTACGCAGAAAAGATAAGTCTATGCCAAGTGAACTCAAAATTCGCGTAGCTGTGCACTCTTCATCACGCAATATCCCCAACATAAAATGCTCTATTCCAATGTAATTATGCCCCAATCGTAGGGCTTCCTCTCTACTGTAGCGTAGTACCTCTTGCACCTGTTCTGAAAACTTCGCGTCCATATTTTTTTATTTAACTGTACAACATTTCAAAAGTATAGGATTCAATGCTGAATTTTTAGGAAACAATTTCGAATTTTCCACAGCATTTTTTGCATTTGTGAATAACTATACCAAAGTTGCAAATCTGTCGAATTGACATTCGGAAGTATCTTCGCACTTATGCACCTGCAGTAGGTGTTTACTATCAAAACAGATTATGGAAGCTGGAGAAAAAATTATTAAAATCAACATCGAAGACGAAATGAAATCTGCCTACATCGATTATTCGATGTCGGTGATTGTGAGTAGAGCACTACCGGATGTACGCGACGGTTTAAAGCCCGTGCACAGACGCGTGTTGTATGGCATGTTGGATCTTGGTGTCTTATCAAATAGACCTTACAAGAAATCAGCTCGTATTGTTGGAGAAGTATTGGGTAAATACCACCCACACGGTGACTCATCGGTATACGACACCATGGTGCGTATGGCTCAGCATTGGTCATTGAGATACCCGTTGGTTGACGGACAAGGTAACTTCGGAAGTATGGATGGTGATAACCCCGCTGCCATGCGTTACACCGAAGCACGCCTGCGAAAGTTGGCTGAAGAGTTGTTGGAAGATTTAGAAAAAGATACCGTTGACTTCCAACCCAACTTCGATGATTCGTTGGAAGAGCCTCGCGTTATGCCAGCTAAAGTGCCGAATCTTTTATTGAACGGAGCAAGCGGTATTGCAGTGGGTATGGCAACAAACATGGCGCCTCACAACTTAACAGAGGTGTGTGATGGAATTGTAGCCTACATCAACAACCAAGACATTACCACTGAAGAGTTAATGAATCACGTGAAAGCGCCTGATTTTCCAACAGGTGGTGTCATTCACGGAATTGAAGGTGTAAAATTGGCCTACGAAACAGGTAGAGGTCGCGTTGTTATTCGCGCGAAAGCGAGAATTGAAGAAGTAGATAACAGAGAATGCATCATTGTAGATGAAGTTCCTTTCCAAGTGAATAAAGCCGACATGGTGAAGAGAACTTGGGAATTGATTCAAGAAGGAAAAATAGAAGGGATATCTGAAA
>VGFR01000164.1 GCA_016868835.1 Bacteroidota bacterium
CACCCTTGACAAATTGTGAATATGAGAAAAATAGTTTTGCTTTTAATTGCGCTACCGGTGTTTCAATCGTCTTGGGCACAGCGCACGTTGAACGAAGTTTCAGATGATCGTTTATTTCAAGAAGCTATGATTTTGTTCGAAGCGGAAAAGTATGTCGCTGCAAAATCGGGCTTCGAAAATTACATCGCTGTTTCCAAAATAAATGAACCCCGAAGAATTGATGCGGAGTATTATCAAGGAATTTGTGCGCTGTATTTGACCCATCCAGATGCGGAGTACTTGTTGACTAATTTTGTTCATGTTCACCCAGACAGCCATTGGAAACCCAATGTTTATCTTGAACTGGGCGGATTCTACTACAAAGCAAAGCAATATGCCAAGTGCATTGAATGGTTTTCGAAATTGGAAGAACGCGAACTACGCGATGAGGAAAAAGATGCATATCACTATAAAATTGGTTTCAGTTATTATACTTTAGGACAAAAGGAAGCTTCCAAAGAGACGAAGAAGCAAGATAAAATTGAAGATTACAATAAGTCAGCGCGCATTCACTTCTTGAAAATCAAAGATGGTCAGTCTGAATATGCAAATGCCGCGAATTATTATTATTCATATCTCGCTTATTTAGGAAAAGATTATCAAGTTGCTTTAGACGGATTTCTGAAAATTCAGAATTCAACAGAATTCAAAGCAGTTGTTCCTTATTTTATTGCTCAAATTTATTATGTCCAAAAGAGATATGAAGAGCTTTTGGCTTATGCACCGCCCATTATCAATGCAGAAGAAAATGTAAAAAACAACTATCCCAACGCAAATGAGGAAATTGCTCATTTGATAGGTGATGCCTATTTTATTCTCGAGAAATATGCCGAGGCATTGCCCTACTTCAACAAATACCATCAATCGCCGAAATCAAATCCTACCCGAGAAGATTTTTATCAGTATGGTTTCACACTCTATCGAAACGGTCAGTTTCAAGAGGCAATTACTGCCTACAATAAATGTGCAGACGGTCAAGACAAGATGGCGCAATTGGCCAATTACAACATGGGTGATTGTTATTTGAAATTGAATCAGAAAGACTATGCACGTGGATATTTCGAAACGGCTTCTAAAATGAATTTCGATACTAGCATTCAGGAAGACGCCATGTTTACATACGCGAAATTGTCATTTGAATTGTCATATAACCCCTTCCATGAGGCCATTACTGCTTTCGAAGAATTCTTAGAGAAATATCCTAGCTCACCCCTTCACGATGAAGCGTATGAGTTTTTGTTGGAAGTGTATTTAAAATCGAAGAATTATGAACGCGCACTTCAAAGTTTAGATAAAATCAAGAATAAGGATGTTAAAATAAAAACCACCTATCAATGGATTGCATTTAACCGTGGTGTGGAATTGTTTCAAGCAGACAGCTACGCCAAATCTGAAGAGTTTTTTCAAAAATCAATGACCTTTCCTCAAAATCCTGAACTGGTGGGTCAGGCTAAATTTTGGATGGCAGAAGCCAATTACAAATTGGCCAAATACAGCAAGGCGAAGGAGTTATATGCCGCTGCAATTCAAGAGCCGGCAATATTTAATTCTGCTTACTATGGATTAAGTAATTACGGTCTAGGTTATTGCAATTTCAAAATGGGAGTTGCTCAAAAAGATTACGATGAGTCTTTGCCGTATTACATGAATGCGAATTCTGCCTTTAGAAAATTTGTTGAAGTGAAGGAGGCCGAGGAAGCGAAGCGAGCCGATGCATACTTGCGCATTGGCGACTGTTTTTACGTGAATAAATCATACAAGCAGGCCATAGAGGCATACCAGAAAGGAACACCTTCCCAAAAAGATTATATCACCTATCAATCGGCATTGTGTTTCGGTTTAGATGGCAACAACAGTAAGAAAATTGAATTGTTGAAGTCGTTGATAAATCAAGGTGCTCTGACCAAATTCAAAGTAGATGCAGCTGTTGAGTTGGCTTCAACCTACGTTTCGGAAGAAAAGTTTGCAGATGCTCGGGACCTGTACAAACAAGTGTTGGTAGATCAACCCCAAAGCTCATACACCAGAGGTATATTGGTTGATTTATGTCTAATCTACCGCGAACTACACAACGAAGACAAAGTTAGAGAGACTTGGAATAAATTATATGCCGACTATAGCACCGATCAAATCATTATTGATGCTTTGTCTATTGTGAAACCGGTATTGATAGACGATGTTGAATTTCAGAATCAAATCAAATCATTGAAAATTGCGAATGTGTCAGAATTGCAAATTGAAAATGAAGTGTTCGAAAAAGCGGCCGCTCCTGCTTATGCTGGTGATTGTGAAAAAGGGAAAACACGTCTGTTGAATTACTTACACCAATATCCGCAAGCGGTAAATGCCTCTGAAGCCAATTTCATTATTGCAACATGTTTATTTGATGCTGGCGCGAAGGATGAGGCTGTTTCTTATTTCGAACGTGTTATTGAACTTCCGTTTTCCAACTATACCGAAGAAAGTTTAAACAAGGCTGCAAGCATTCGCATTCAACAGGGCGAGTTTGCCAATGCCATAGGACATTTATTGAAAATTGAATCGGCTGCAATTTCTAAAAGTTCAATTGCAAATGCACAAGTAGCATTAATGTCGAGCTATTACGCAATTACGGAATATGGAATGGCAAGAGAATATGCAGATAAGGTGATAGCTGATGTGAATGCTGAAGCCGATAACCGATCATTGGCCTATTTGTACAGAGCACGCATTAAAATGACCGAGCAGGAATTTGATTCTGCACTTGCAGATTTTAAAGAAGTTGCGAAAGGTGGTGGAGACGGTGCTGCAGAATCGGCATACAATCATGCATTTGTTGAATACAAACGAGGAGAATATGTTCAGGCGGAAAAATCAATTTTTAAAACCATTGAGAAATTCAGTTCTTTCGAGAAATGGAAACTTGAATCATTTCTATTGCTTGCCGAGGTATACATGAAAAAACCGGACTGGGTGCAATGCAGAAAGACCTTAGACAATATCATAACAAAGGTGAAAGATCCTGCTGTGGTAGAGCGGGCAAGGCAAATGAAATTGCAATTGGAAGAATTGGAAAATCCAAGAT
>VGFR01000165.1 GCA_016868835.1 Bacteroidota bacterium
ACTACTCCGGAAATGAATTCAGCGTTGGTTTGCAAAGCCGGAATAATTTCTACCAAAGGCATAATTGGAGCTGGATTGAAAAAATGAATCCCGAAAACTCTACTCGGATTCTTGCATGCTTTGGCAATGGCCGTAATGCTTATGCTCGATGTATTGCTAGCAATAATGGCGTTCGGTAATAGCGCATCTAATTCTACAAATACAGCTTGTTTGACCTCTAAATTTTCTACTATGGCCTCAATGACCCAATCGCAATGTGCCAATCCACCTAGAGTGTCGGTGGTACTCAATTGTGATAAAGCTGATTGCTTGACATCCGCTGTGATTTTATTTTTCTCAACAAGTTTTGACAATTGCAACTCCATATTTTCAATGGCTTTAGCAACCGAGTTTTGGTTTTGATCAAATAAACAAACGTGTTCACCAGCCAATAATGCAACTTGTGCAATTCCTGAGCCCATGGCTCCGGTTCCAATAATTCCAACTTTCATTTCACAAATTTCGTTTAGATTTGAATAAATGAAGTCATTTTACCTCATAATTTTCTTCGGACTGGGATTGCTGCAGGGTCAGGCTCAATCACCAGACGTACTTCTCAGCTATGCTGAAGATGCCATGGATTCTAAGCAATGGCCTATTGCATTTGAATGGGCCAAACAAGCGTATGAGTCCGACACAACATCATTTGAAGCCCAAGCAGTATTGGCAGTTTGTGCCTATGAAATAAAAGAATTTGAATTGAGCTCACGTCTTTTTTTACGCATGAATGCCAAAGATCTTGGACAGTTGCAACCCGATGCTTTGTTTTATGTGGCAAGTGCTAAAAAGCAAATGGGGGAATATGAAGAAGCTGAAATTTATTTTCGCAGCTTCCTGAAAAAATCGAAATCTACCAATCCTTATTTTAAATCAAAAGCCAAACAAGAAATTAAAAACTGTCTCTGGGCCAAAGAATATGTTGGAAAAATTGATAGTCTACATCACTATCGGCTTCCGCAAAAATACCAACACAAGGAGGCCGACATATTACCTCGATTTATTGAAGACAATGTGCATTTCTATTTCAAGAGTGAGGGTCATTGGAACGGTTCTTTCATTCAAGACACAGTCGTTGTTGTAGAGTCGAATCCAGAAATTCTAGCTGTAAGTGTTTTAAATCAATTGGCAGTTGGTATTTCCAATCAAAACGGTATTCCGAAATTGGTAGAATGTCAGTTGAACAAAGATTCACTTTGGACAACAAAGAAAGAAATAGAATTATTGAATGAAGATGGTGGATATGTGGGAATGCCTTGCCTGGCCAACATAGATGGAATTATCACGTTGTTTTTTGTTTCAGACCGGGAAGGTGGGGAAGGTGGGAAGGACATTTGGATTTCCCGATTCCAAAAAAATGGTACTTGGCAAAAGCCTTTCAATGCAGGTAAAAAAGTGAATTCACAAGACGATGAGTTGGCTCCCTTTTATGCCCAAGAACGACTTTTTTTCAGTTCATCTTGGTTAGAAGGATTTGGAGGATGGGATGTTTATTACGCAGAAGGTAGGCCGGGTTCATTTGCTTTAGCTACAAATGCAGGAAAACCCATTAATTCGAATTTCAATGATTGGGGACTTTCCATTTATCCTGAAAAAAACATTGGATTTTTCGCTTCAGATCGTCCGTTGAATGATTCTACTTCCTTGCCACCGTGTTGCACGGATATTTATGCCTTTGTATGGCAACCGAAATTGGATTCTATTCCTACTAAAAAAGACTCGTTGATGTTGGTTGTAACAGATGTGAATATGCAATTGCCTATTAAATTGTATTTTCACAATGACGAACCCAATCCGAACTCATTAGACACCCTCACCACTTTTACTTTTCTCGAGACAACCACGAATTATTTCAGTCTAAAAAGCAAGTACATTTCCAAATTAACTGAACAAGAAAAAGACAATAAGTTCATAGAAGAGGAGGTAAGTGCTTTTTATGAAAATGAATTGCAACTGGGCATAAATAAATTGGCCAAACTTGAGCAAGATTTATTGGTCGAATTGAAAAAGGGCAATCACGTCCGCGTCACAGTAAGAGGATTCGCCAGCCCAAGAGCAGCTAGCGACTACAACAGGAGAATATCTTTGCGAAGAATTTCATCAATTAGAAATCAGTGGATGCAAGATCCGCGATTTACCGCATATATTCAATCTGGATCTCTTGAATTGATTGGAATTCCATTCGGCGAATCCAAAGCGGCTAGCGATGTTAGTGATGATCTATTCAACGAAAAGAAAAGTATTTATAGCAAAGGTGCTCGTTTAGAACGCAGAGTAGAAATTGAACGAGTAGAAATTGAGCGAATATTGGCCGATTCAATCTGTTTAAAATGGAATGAGACGCTGAGTTATTTGGGAAGAGTGAAACCGGGAAGTCAGCATGTTATCTCTTTCGAATTAACCAACTGTGGAAATACAACCCTGTACATTGAAGATGTGGAATCGAGCTGCGGATGCACTGTTCCTGAAGTGACAACCACCGAAATTTTACCCAAAGAAAAGGTGACCATTAAGGCCACCTATACTGTTTCTCAGAAAAGTGAAGGGAAAGAAATTCGATTTGTTTCTGTCCATATCAAAGGACTTCCCACTCAAATTTTGACCATTGAGTCAATTGTTACTCGCTAGCACCTGCATGAACCACTTTCATTTGAATGTCTTTGAGTTCCTCATTCCAATCCACTTGAAGCGTATCACCGGGTTGAATATTGCTGTTTATAATCTCTTCTGCAAGCGGATCTTCAAGATATTTCTGAAGAGCTCTGCGCAATGGTCGCGCTCCGAAACGTTCATCAAATCCTTTTTCAGCAATGAAATCTTTGGCTTCGTCTGTTAAGGAAATGTGGTAACCAAGATCTGTAATTCTGCGGAATAATTTTGCCAATTCAATATCAATGATCTTATGAATATCTTCTTTCTTCAACGCATTGAATACAATGATATCATCTACGCGATTCAAGAATTCAGGAGAAAATGCTTTGCGTAAGGCAGATTCAATAACACCCTTTTTATTGTCATCTTCTTGTTTTTCACGTG
>VGFR01000166.1 GCA_016868835.1 Bacteroidota bacterium
GGCAAATAATTACAACGTAGCACGTATTGGATTCGTGAATAAGATGGACCGTCAAGGTGCAGATTTCTTGAACGTTGTAAAGCAAGTAAAAGAAATGTTGGGTAGCAATGCTGTTCCCCTACAATTGCCAATTGGTGCTGAAGATGATTTCAAAGGAGTAGTTGATTTGATCAACTTCCGTGGAATGATTTGGAATGAGCATGATAAAGGTATGACTTACGAAGTGGTTGAAATTCCAGCAGAGATGATGGATGAAGCTATGGAGTATCGTGAGAAGTTGTTGGAAGCTGTTGCTGAATATGACGAATCTTTGATGGAGAAATTCTTTGAAGATCCAAACAGCATAACTGAGCGTGAAATCTTAGATGCTTTGCGTAAGGCAGTTATTGATATGAAAATTGTTCCAATGGTTTGTGGTTCTTCTTTCAAAAACAAGGGAGTTCAAACCATGTTGGATTTGGTAATGGAATTAATGCCATCACCATTAGATAAAGAAAATATTACAGGTACACATCCTGATTCTGGAGAAGAGTTGTCTCGTAGACCATCTTATGATGATGCATTCGCTGCTTTGGCATTTAAGATTGCAACAGACCCATTCGTAGGTCGTTTGGCATTCACTCGTGTGTATTCAGGTAAATTAGATGCAGGATCTTATGTGTTGAATGCACGTTCAGGTAACAAAGAGCGCATCTCACGTATTTTCCAAATGCACGCGAACAAACAAAACCCTGTAGAGGTTCTTGGAGCAGGTGATATCGGTGCAGTTGTAGGTTTCAAGGATATCAAAACTGGAGATACATTGTGCGATGAGAAGAACCCAATTGTTCTCGAGTCAATGGTTTTCCCGGAGCCGGTTATCGGATTGGCAATTGAACCCAAGACACAAGCTGACTCAGATAAGTTGGGTATGGCTTTGGCGAAATTGGCTGAAGAAGATCCAACATTCCGTGTAAAAACAGATGAAGAAACGGGTCAAACCATCATCTCTGGAATGGGAGAGTTGCACTTGGAAATCATTGTTGACCGTCTGCGTCGTGAATTCAAAGTGGAATGTAACCAAGGTGCTCCTCAAGTATCATATAAAGAGGCAATCACAGGAAACTTCAACCACAGAGAGGTTTATAAAAAGCAGTCTGGAGGTCGTGGTAAATTCGCTGATATTGTATTTACATTGGGACCAAATGATGATGAAACAAAGTCTGGTTTAGTATTCGTGAACAACATCAAAGGTGGTAATATTCCTCGTGAATTCATTCCATCTATTGAGAAAGGGTTCAAAGAGGCCATGAACAATGGTATTCTAGCAGGATACTCAATTGATACCATGAAAGTAGAGTTGAACGATGGATCTTTCCATGCTGTTGACTCGGATGCATTATCATTTGAATTGTGTGCTAAAATGGCCTTCCGTGAGGCGGGACCAAAGTGTAAGCCAATTATTCTTGAGCCAATCATGAAATTGGAAGTGGTTACCCCTTCTGAGAACATGGGTGATGTAATTGGAGACTTGAACAAAAGACGCGGTATGATTGAAGGAACAAGCGAGCGTAATGGTGCGACTGTTATTAGTGCGAAAGTTCCTCTTTCTGAAATGTTTGGATACGTTACTGACTTACGTACAATCACATCTGGTCGCGCTACTTCAACCATGGAGTTTAGCAACTACCAAGGTGCACCATCGAACATCGCAGAAGCGGTTATCGCAAAAGCTAAAGGAAAAGTGAACGCATAATATAGAACCATCAATGGCTCAAAAAATTAGAATCAAATTAAAATCTTACGATCACAATCTCGTAGACAAATCTGCTGAGAAGATTGTAAAAACGGTAAAAGCTACCGGAGCAGTTGTGAATGGACCCATTCCATTACCAACACACAAGCGCATTTACACAGTTCTTCGTTCACCACACGTGAACAAGAAGGCACGTGAGCAGTTCGAATTGAACTCATACAAGCGCTTACTGGACATATACAGCTCTTCTTCAAAGACGGTTGACGCTCTGATGAAGTTAGAGTTACCAAGTGGAGTAGAAGTAGAAATCAAAGTTTAACAGTAAAATACAGACACATGCCAGGAATTATTGGTAAAAAAGTAGGTATGACTAGCATCTACAGTGCCGCTGGAAAGAACATTCCATGCACAGTGATAGAGGCTGGTCCATGTGTGGTGACCCAAGTCCGTTCTATGGACAAGGACGGTTATACCGCCGTTCAGATTGCATTCGGTGACAAACGTGAGAAAAACACGTCGAAGCCAATGGTTGGTCACTTCAAAAAAGCCGGTGTTACTCCAAAACGTTTCGTTGCGGAATTTAAAGACATGGGTGAAAAGAATTTAGGAGACATCGTTACGATCAGCGATATGTTTGCTGAGGGTGAAAATGTTGACGTTATTGGTACATCAAAAGGAAAAGGATTCCAAGGCGTTGTAAAGCGTCACGGTTTCTCTGGGGTTGGTGAGAGTACACACGGTCAGCATAACAGGTTACGCGCTCCAGGTTCGTTGGGAGCATCATCTGATCCATCACGTGTATTCAAGGGAATGCGCATGGCGGGAAGAGATGGTGGCGAGCGTCGTACCATTCAAAATTTAGAAGTAGTTAAGGTGTTGGCTGATGAGAACTTGATTCTCGTAAAAGGAGCAATACCTGGCTACAATGGTTCAACTGTTTATATCGTGAAGTAATATGCAAATGGAAGTAGTAAACATCAAAGGTCAGAAAACAGGTAAGTCTGTTGAACTTGACAGCGCGGTATTCGGAATTGAACCGAATGACCATGCCATTTATTTGGATGTGAAGCGTTACTTAGCTGCTCAACGCACTGGTACTCACAAAACCAAGCATAGAGGTGAAATTCACGGTTCAACTCGTAAATTACACAAGCAAAAAGGTACCGGCGGTTCTCGTAAGGGAAGTGCGAAAAATCCACTTTTCCGTCAAGGAGGTAGCGTATTCGGTCCACAGCCACGTAATTACGATATCAAAGTAAACAAAAGTACTCAGCGTTTAGCAAGAGCTTCAGCTCTTAGTTATAAGGCAAAAGAAAACGG
>VGFR01000167.1 GCA_016868835.1 Bacteroidota bacterium
CGTGTAAGTGCAACACGAGCCGCTTCAAGCTGACGAGACGTGATGAACCCTTCATCCATTGTTTTGATCGCAAAGCTTCCGAAAGCCAATTGAGATCCTCTGTAGGCAATACCTTTAATCTTGCCTTTCTGCTGTTTTCTGTATTTAGTCCTTTTAGGCTGTAACATAATCTTCTGTTATAAATAATTACCCTCTTCTTGAACGACCATTGCTTGCGTTTGCAGGTCTTTTTTGTTGTTGAGCAGCAGCGCCGAAGTTTGGTGATAAGTCACGTTTTCCGTATACCTCTCCTTTGCAAATCCATACTTTAACACCAATTCTTCCATAGGCCGTGTGTGCTTCAGCATGGTGGTAATCGATATCAGCACGAAGTGTGTGAAGTGGAGTTCTACCCTCTTTGTATGACTCTGTACGAGCAATTTCTGCTCCGTTCAATCGTCCAGAGATAGCCACTTTGATTCCTTCAGCACCCATCTTCATCGCAGATGTGATAGACATCTTTGTTGCTCTACGGTATGAAATACGACCCTCAATTTGGCGACATATTCCGTCAGCAACCAATCGTGCATCAATTTCTGGACGCTTAATTTCAAAGATGTTAATTTGGGCATCTTTACCGGTGAGCTTCTTCAACTCTTCTTTCAGTTTATCTACTTCTGTACCTTGCTTACCGATGATAATTCCTGGTCTGGCCGTATTGATAGTCACTGTTACCAATTTAAGCGTGCGCTCAATAACAATTTTTGATACTGATGCCTTTTTAAGACGAGTCATCAGATACTTACGGATTTTGTCGTCTTCAACAATTTTCTCTCCGTAATTCTTACCACCATACCAGTTGCTATCCCATCCCTTGATGAAACCTAGTCGGTTACCTATTGGGTTACATTTTTGTCCCATTTCTTATTCTTTGCTTTGAATTATTTTTTGTCTATAATGATTGTAACGTGGTTACTACGCTTGCGAATGCGGTGCGCTCGTCCTTGAGGGGCTGGGCTAATGCGCTTCAATGTACGAGATACATCTACACGGATTTCCTTCACCACCACATTTGACTCTGCAATGTCTGCACCTTCATTCTTCGCTTGCCAATTGGCAATTGCAGAACGTAAAAGTTTTTCCATTGGCAACGCATTGTGCGTGCGAGTGAATTTCAAAATATTCAATGCTGCACCAACTTCCTTACCGCGAATGGTATCTGCTACCAAACGCATTTTACGAGGAGAGGTTGGAAAATCATTCAACTTCGCGAAAGCAGTTGTTTTCTTCTGTTCCTTGATTTGAGTTGACATTTCTCTTTTTCGAGATCCCATAGTTTTATTCGTTTATCGGGAGTAATTCAATTATTTTCTGTTACCACTGTGTCCGCGGTAGGTACGCGTTGGAGAAAATTCCCCAAGTTTGTGTCCTACCATGTTTTCAGTTACATAAACCGGAATGAACTGTTTGCCGTTGTGAACCGCAATAGTTAATCCTACAAACTCCGGCGTAATTGTGGAAGCTCTGCTCCATGTTTTAATAACATTTTTCTTTCCACTTGTCTGAGCATCTTCTACTCGTTTCTGTAACTTGTAGTGTACGAAAGGTGGTTTTTTAAGTGACCTAGCCATTATTCAATTATTTCTTTCTACGTTCAATGATGAATTTTGTTGAAGGTTTCTTGCTAGCGCGAGTTTTATAACCCTTCGCTGGCGTACCCTTACGTGATCTTGGGTGTCCTCCAGACTGACGTCCTTCACCACCACCCATTGGGTGATCTACTGGGTTCATAGCCACACCACGAACGCGTGGACGACGACCTAACCAACGGCTGCGACCGGCTTTACCTGAGCGAACCAAATTGTGTTCTGAGTTCGATACTGATCCCACAGTAGCGATGCAATTTGACAAAATCTTTCTAACTTCACCCGAAGGCATGGTTATAATCGCGTAGTCACCATCACGAGCAGTAAGTTGAGCATAAGATCCCGCTGATCTAGCTAAAGCTCCTCCTCTACCTGGGCGCATTTCAATGTTGTGAATAACGGTTCCTAGTGGAAGGTCTTTCAACATCAATGCATTTCCCACTTCTGGAGCGCTTCCAGTACCACTGCTCAAAATCATACCAACTGCTAGTCCTTGAGGAGCGATGATGTAACGTTTTTCGCCATCTGCATATTCAACCAATGCGATACGTGCAGAACGGTTTGGATCGTACTCGATAGTTAGAACCGTACAATTGATTCCATGCTTATCGCGCTTGAAGTCGATTAAACGATAATTTCTCTTGTGACCACCACCAATCATACGCATGGTGCGCTTACCTTGGTTGTTACGACCACCTGATTTCTTCAGGGTTACCACCAAAGGCTTGTGTGGTTTATTTGTTGTTATCTCCTCGAAAGTAGGCGCAACTTTGAAACGCGTACCTGGAGTAACTGGATTTAATTTTTTAATTCCCATTTCTAAGTCAATTAGATGTTAGAATAAAAGTCAATGGTTTCGCCTGCTGCCAACTTCACAATGGCTTTCTTATATCCGGCTGAACGGCCAGAGACTACACCTGCTTTAGTATAACGATGCTTCAATTTACCATCATAACGGATTGTGTTAATTTGGATAACATTGACACCATATGTTTTTTCAATGGCTTTCTTGATTTCAATCTTGTTAGCAGATTGCTTCACAACAAAACCAAATTTCCCTTGTCTATCCTGGATAGACGTCATTTTTTCTGTAACTAAGGGACGGATCAAAATTTCACTCATCGCAATTACTTTTTACAGATGTTAGTTACTACTTCGTGTGCGTTTCCAACGAAAACAACTTGATGACTGTTCATGATTTCATAGGTATTCACCATGCTCGCAATACGAACCTGAGTGCCTTGTATGTTTCTTGAACTCAAGTAAACGCTGTCGTTTCTTTCTGGAATCAAAATCAAAGACTTTTTGTTGTCTAAAGAAAGATTCTTTAATACTTCAATGAACGCCTTTGTTTTTGGGGTGTCCATAGACAAATCCTCAAGAAGAACAATA
>VGFR01000168.1 GCA_016868835.1 Bacteroidota bacterium
GCTTTTAATTTTTTTCCATTGCGAATTCCGCCACAATATTCTTCAGAATAAATGAACTCCTCAACCGGTAAGCCCAATTCAATTTCATATACCCCTGGTTTGTTGATGTGTCCAGATGCAGAAATTAATTTAGTTCCTTTGCTGTTTCCAATACCAAGGGCTGCATATGCTGCTCCTCCTTGATTTACAATTGGTACTACAGCGGCAATAGATTCCACATTATTCACTACTGTTGGGCAGCTATACAAACCGGCTACCGCAGGGAATGGTGGTTTAATTCGTGGGTTTCCGCGCTTTCCTTCTAAAGATTCTAACAACGCTGTTTCTTCTCCACAAATATATGCTCCCGCACCAATCTGAACATACAGATCAAGCGAGTAGTCTGTTCCAAGAATGTTTTTACCTAACCAACCTGCTGCATACGCTTCGGCTATAGCTTGTTCTAAAATGCGAGCCACATAAAAATACTCACCTCGAATGTAGATATAAGAAGTGTTCGCCCCAAGAGCATAACTCGCGGTGATCATACCTTCCACCAAAAGATGGGGTATGCGCTCCATGAGGTATCTGTCTTTAAATGTACCGGGTTCAGACTCGTCGGCGTTACATACCAAATAACGAGGAACTCCTTCTGGCTTGGCCAAGAAGCTCCATTTCATTCCCGTAGGGAATCCAGCTCCACCACGACCTCTTAACCCTGACGTTTTAACTTCCTCAACAATTTGATCGGGAGTCATTGTTTTCAAGGCTTTTTCCACCGAGGTGTATCCACCGTGTTGACGATATACAGCGTAAGTATTTATACCCTCAATATGATCATTCGCAAGTAATAATTTCTTTCCCATAACTAGTCAATATTTAACGGATTATCTTGGGTGTATACGCGTCGACTTCCGTCTAATTTTAATTTATCTAACAGAGTGTCTACTTTTTCAAGCGTTAAATTTTCATAGTAGTCTCCACCGCATTGTAGCATGGGAGCTGTACCACAAGATCCAAGACACTCAACGGTTTTCAATGTGAACATGCCGTCTGCTGTGGTTTGTCCGTCTTTGATTCCCAGTTTCTTTTCAATGTGACGAACAACATCTTCCGCTCCACTCAACCAACATGAGCTGGTTCTGCATACCTCCAACAAGCATTTGCCAACAGGTTTAAGATTAAACATGGAATAGAAAGAGGCCACCTCATACACTTCAATGGGTTGAATGTTTAGGAAGCGAGCTACACAATCCATTGCAGGGACACTTAACCACCCGTCAAATTCTGCTTGCGCTAAATGAAGTAGGGGTATAAGTGCCGATTTGTGTTTCCCTTCAGGGTAGCGGGCAACAATATTTTTTGCTACTTCGGTCGTCTCTTGACTAAATTCTAAAACAACGTGTTCAGTCATATTATTCGTATTGTGCGTTTAAGCGTCGAGCTCTCCTGCAATTACATTCATACTTGACATGGTTAAAATGGCATCGCTTAACATGCCGTTCTTAATCATATCTGTATAGGCTTGGTAATAAATAAAGCATGGTCTGCGGAAGTGCAATCGGTAGGGTGTGCGTCCGCCGTCAGACACCAAATAAAATCCCAATTCTCCATTTCCTCCTTCTACTGCATGGTACACTTCTCCAATTGGAATATCTGTTTCGCCCATAACAATTTTGAAGTGATAAATAAGAGCTTCCATGTTGCTGTACACTTCTTCCTTAGCTGGCAAGAAAAATTCAGGTAAATCGGCATGTACAGGTCCATCGGGCATATTGGCAATGGCTTGTTTAATGATGCTCAAGCTCTCCCACATTTCAGCCATCCGAACCATGTATCGGTCATAAGTATCACCACGAAGACCCACGGGTATTTCAAATTTAAAATCTTCGTAAGAGCTGTACGGATTCATTACTCGAACATCGTAATCAACACCTGCCGCTCGAAGGTTCGGACCTGTGAAGCCATAAGCAAGTGCTTTCTCAGCCGTGATAGGCCCGCAATTGATTGTTCTATCTACAAAAATTCTATTTCTGGTAACGAGTTTGTCGAACTCTTCCAACGCTTTTGGAAACTCTTCCAAAAACGTGTTGATTTTTTTCCATGCTGTTTCGGTAAATTCAGCATTCATTCCCCCAATTCTACCAATATTCGTGGTTAAACGAGCACCACAAATTTCTTCGAAAATTTCATAAATGGTCTCACGGTGCTGGAACATGTATAAAAATCCAGTCAATGCCCCAGAATCTACTGCAATGACAGTGTCACAAACAATATGATCTGCAATTCGAGAAAGTTCCATGATAATTACGCGCATGTACTGTGCACGTTTCGGAACTTCACAATTAATCAATTTCTCAACCGTCATGTGCCAACCCATGTTGTTAATGGGCGAAGAGCAATAATTTAGACGATCTGTGATAGGGGTAATTTGATTATATGGTCTGCGTTCGGCCAATTTTTCAAATGCTCTGTGAATGTACCCTACGGTAGACTCAGCATTGACAATGATCTCTCCATCCATGGTTAACACGTTTTGGAAAATACCATGTGTTGCCGGGTGGGTAGGACCTAGGTTAAGAATGGAATAATCCTTCTCAACATCTGTTACGCGATTTATTTGATCAGACATGTGTGTATCGAGTGCTTTATCTACCAAAATATTTGTCCTCCTTGTCATCACGAGAAGCATCTTCCAATCCGTATTCTTTGCGCATAGGGAAGTAATTCATCTCGTCCATATTTAAAATACGCTTCAAGTTTGGATGACCTTGGAATTGTATGCCGAAAAAATCATACTCCTGTCTTTCCATCCAGTTGGCTGTTGGCCAAATAGAGACAAGTGAAGCCACTTTAATGTCAGACTTTGGAAAGAAGCATTTAATTCGAATGCGCCAGTTATTCGGTAAGTTATGTAGGTGGTATACCATGCCAAACTCTTTCTCTTCTTGTTCAGGGAAATGCATGGCGCAAAGGGTGGTTAAAAAACC
>VGFR01000169.1 GCA_016868835.1 Bacteroidota bacterium
TTTTATTAAGTAGTACCATAGGGAGGAATAAAAACCTGATTTCTGGTGAGGTAATTTCAGCCATTATTGAAGGAACAGAAGAGCTGTGTGCTGAACTTGCACGTCACGGGGTACAGATTCATACAACGGGTGGAGAAACAGCCGATGTTGGAGACTTGGTTCGAACCATTATAGTAGACTCAACAGTTACATGCAGAATGCGTAGGGCAGATGTTATAGACAACGCCAATATTGCACCTGGGCAAGTTATTGTTGGGTTCTCTTCGTACGGTAAAACAACGTACGAGGAGAAATACAATGGTGGAATGGGAAGTAATGGACTAACATCTGCTAGGCATGATGTGTTTTATAAAAACTTGGCAGAGAAATTTCCAGAATCATTTGACGCAGCAATTCCTTCAGAATTGGTTTACTCAGGGTCATATGCATTAACAGATTATGTGCAAGATGCTGAATTAGATGCCGGTCAATTGGTACTTTCGCCAACCCGAACGTATGCGCCAATTGTACATGCCATATTGAATGAAATGCGAGAGCAAGTTAGTGGAATGGTTCATTGCAGCGGGGGAGCACAGACAAAAGTCTTGCATTTTACCAAGGAAGTACATGTGGTTAAAGACAATCTCTTTCCAATTCCCCCCTTGTTTAAAATGATACAAGAAGAATCTAAAACGGCTTGGCAGGAAATGTATAAAGTCTTTAACATGGGACACCGAATGGAGATTTATACCGATGAAATTTCGGCAATGCGTATGATTGAAATTGCAAAATCATTTCAGTGTGAAGCACAAATTATTGGTCGCGTTTTACCAAGCCAAGGAAATGAAGTGACGATTAAAAGTGAAGCAGGAGAATTTCATTATTCAGCTTAAGCATGGAGTTAATAGACAGACTTGCGGCGATAGAAGACCGCTATATTGAAGTGGGAAAGAGCATTACTGATCCCACGGTAATTGCCGATATGAAGAAATATCCAATCCTCATGCGTGAGTATAGAGAGTTGGAAAAAATTCATGACGTGTACATTGAATTTAAACGTAAGATTGAAGGTCTGAAGGAAGCTAAAGAAATTCTGTACAGCCAAGAGTCGAGTGAATTGAAGGACCTTGCGCAGGAGGAATACAATGAATTGGTTCCAGCCATTGAAAAAATGGAAGAGGAAATAAAGTTTCTCCTAGTTCCCAAAGATCCGGAAGATACCAAAAATGTTATTCTTGAAATTCGGGCGGGAACCGGTGGTGACGAAGCATCAATTTTTGCAGGGGATTTATTCAAAATGTATACGCGCTACATTGCAAATAATGGGTGGAAGTATGAAGTGATGAGTCTTAGCGAAGGAACCATGGGTGGATTCAAGGAAATTGCATTTAAGGTGGAAGGCGATGAGGTATATGGAACCATGAAATTCGAAAGTGGTGTGCATCGCGTTCAGCGTGTTCCGGCAACAGAAACGCAAGGTCGCGTGCATACATCTGCAGCAACTGTGGCTGTGTTGCCAGAGGCGGAGGAATTTGATGTGGTGATTAACATGGCAGATATTCAACGCGACACCTACAGAGCCAGTGGTGCGGGCGGACAGCACGTAAATAAAACCGAATCCGCGGTTCGACTAACACACGCACCAACAGGTGTTATTGTGGCTTGTCAGGAAGGAAGAAGTCAACATGAAAACTTTGAGAAAGCCATGACAGTGCTTCGGACAAGAATCTTTGAGGCAGAGGTGAACCGAAGACAAGAGGAACGAGCAAGAATGAGAAAGTCTTTGGTAAGCACGGGTGACCGAAGCGCAAAAATTCGGACCTACAATTACCCGCAAGGTAGAATCACTGACCATCGCATAAACCTTACGTTGTATAACTTAGATGCGGCTATGAATGGTGAAATTGAAGAAGTTATTGAAGCCCTTAAATTAGCAGAAAATACAGAGAAATTGAAAGAAGGAGGAATGTCCGCATGAATAGAGAAGAATTAATAAAACGGATTCGCGAACGTAAAACGTTCCTTTGTGTTGGATTGGATACCGATGTCTCAAAAATTCCGCAGGGTGTTACACCCCTGGAATTTAACAAAGCCATTATTGATGCAACGCGAGAACATTGCGTAGCCTACAAGCCCAATTTAGCTTTCTATGAAGCCATGGGGATTGAGGGCTGGGAGTTGCTTCAAGAGACTATGAGTTACATTGGCAATGAGCACTTCACCATTGCAGATGCCAAACGCGGAGACATTGGCAATACTTCTACCCAATACGCCAAGGCATTCTTCGAAAAGTTGAATTTTGATAGCATCACCGTTGCACCTTACATGGGAAGAGACAGCGTTGAGCCCTTTCTTCAATTCAAGAATAAGTGGGCCATTGTTCTAGCTCTCACTTCGAACGTAGGTGCTTTCGACTTTCAAATGGAGCAGGGGGTAAGCGATCGCTTATATGAAAAGGTTTTAAAAGAAGTTTCAAGTTGGGGATCCCCTGAAAACATCATGTTTGTAGTTGGAGCTACCAAAGCCGAATGGTTAAAAGATATTCGAGCCATTATTCCAGACCACTTTCTGCTGGTGCCAGGGGTTGGTGCGCAGGGCGGAAGCTTGGAAGAAGTGGTAAAGTATGGAATGAATAACGATGTAGGCTTGCTCATTAATGCGAGCAGATCCATTCAGTATGCTTCAAATATACCTGAAGATTATGCGAAGGCTGCAAAAGCAGAGGCGGAAAGAATACACGAACAAATGAAATTTTTTTTATAATAAGTACGTATGGCATTGAAATGTGGAATTGTAGGACTACCCAACGTTGGAAAGTCTACCTTGTTTAATTGTTTATCAAATGCGAAAGCGCAAGCAGCGAACTTTCCATTCTGTACCATTGAACCCAATGTAGGAACCATTACGGTTCCAGATGAAAGACTTACACAACTTGCTGAGCTCATTACCCCAGAGCGCATTGTGCCAACAACAATAGAAATTGTTG
>VGFR01000170.1 GCA_016868835.1 Bacteroidota bacterium
AACGCAATGCCTGCAGCAACAGAAACATTTAATGAGTCTGTTTTACCAACCATAGGAATGCGTGTTTGATGCAAAGCCCGTTTGAATATTCCGGGTTGCACACCCTCTTCTTCATTTCCCATAATTAAACAAATGCCCGTTTCAGATTCGAGTCGTTGCGCAGTTTCGAAAATGGTTTCAGTGGCTTTTTCAGAGAGCACTATGGTTTGAACACCACTTGCATGGAGGTAATCCATAGCGTCCAATAAATTTTTCACTTTACATACTTCAACATGCATTAACGCACCAGCAGAGGCCTTCAGTGCATCTTCGTTGATTGAGGCAGCGCCTTGTTCAGGAATGACAACCAATGTTGACCCGAAACACTCTGCAGATCGGCAAATAGCTCCGAAATTTCGAACATCGGTTATTCTGTCTAAGAGAATCAGAAATGGTGTTTTGCCTTGTTCTACCTGACTCATATACGCCTCTTCAAAGTTTCCAAACGAAATGGGTGAGGTGAATGCAACAACTCCCTGATGCACAAGTCGCGTAAGTCCGTTCAGTTTCATTGCCGGAACCAAATTGAAAGCAATGTGATATTCTTTAAGTAGCGATTTTAAATTTTTTATTGCTTCGCTTTTTAGTTCACGATCAATGAGCACCTTGTCTATCTGCTTGCCTGATCTCACCGCTTCTTCAATGGGATGTATTCCACAAATGAGGTTATTTCTTTTTATCTGTTGTCGCATATTATTCTCTATAAACCCTTCCTGATCGCCATGAATTTACGGCCGATTCCCAGCTATTTCTATACAATGCATCTCTATTTAAAATGAAGATGCGGTTGGTATAAGGGTGTTCTTTTTTTCGAAAAACAAAAGCGAAAGATCCTGGAAGATTCTCATCTCCATATTGCCAACGTTCTGTGCTGCTATTTGATTCAATTCGTGTGGGCTTGCCGTATACCGTGTAGATCATGCCGCGATCCGTTCTCCATCCTGGAACGAGCGCGGAATACAATTGGTTCGCTGTAGTTACACGTTGAAAATAGATGGCAATGAGCTGTTTAGCTTTTTCATCTGACCCACCACAGTCTCTCCAAAAATTACAGAAGTAGGTGTATGGATCAGGAGAAGTACTCAATTGTTCATATTCACTCTTCGACATGATATAACGCATGGGACCAACCAGATCTTTGAACTGAGTAGAGTATGGGAAATCACCAAAACTTGGTAAAAAATACAAGAGGGTTTGTTCGTCGCGAATCATTAATGCATTGTTTGGAACCGCGAATGAAAATACACCATGGTTGTAATCAATGTTCAATGCAGAATATGCCGCAGTGTCTGGAATACTGGGCGAGTTATTTGAAAATGCCGGTGGTGGTAAATTGGGCAATTCTTTTAATTCAGCAAAACGCAAAAGCAAGGTTGAATCTTCTGGGAAACGCGGCATTAGCATTTCAATGGTATCGCCTTTCAATAAACCGTGAATGGAACCCAATTGAGTTGTTATTCTGAGTTTGGTGTGTTTGGAAAAAAGATGTAAGTCAAAAATATTCGGTTGCTTGGCCTTGTTTACTTGTTCAGTGAATAGGCACTTTACATTTCTATTTACATCTTGAATTTCCAACTCATACATGCAGTTTACAGATTTGGAAGAATCTACCGGTTGGTATAGGCGTATCTCTTTCTCCCAAAAACCAATTTCTTGTTGTTGAGGTGGATGAAATTCAAACGAAAGTGTATCTGATTTTACTCCTGTTTTTTGAATCAGTTTTACTCGAACATTGGCAACAAATTCTGCGGCTTCGCTGCTTCTCATGTAGAGCAATTCATCAGATTTGAAACGCAGGTATAGCCCAGTAGTATCAGAGGTTAAATGAGCGAATTGATAAACGGGATTGAATTCAAATTCACCACCCTTATTTCCTTTCAAACTTGATTTCGAGGTGGTGCATCCTATGCTGAACAATAGGATGAGTATTAGCAGTTTATTCAGAATCCTCCTCTGATTCATTTTCTTGATTTTCTGAAGACGAAGGTAGCCTTTTTTCTATGTTTTTCGACGATTTAGCCCCCATCTCTTTCAAGGCAACGGCGCGCTTAATTAAGTTATCAGGACTGTTTTTAATGAGATTCATGGCCGATTGAAAATCTATTTGCGCTCCAGCTAATTTCTTCTCAACTTTATCTAAATGCCCAAAAGCATTGTCTAATTTGTCTATGAATTTACCTGCTAAACGAGCAATTTCATCTGCATTCTTCGATCTTTTCTCCATGGCCCATACACTGGCTACTGTGCGTAAAGTGGCGAGTAAGGTGGTGGGTGAAACCAAAATAATGTTTTTCTCCCATGCCATTTGAAACAGATTTCCATCTGCACGAAATGCCGCCGTTAAGGCAGGTTCTATTGGCATAAATAACAATACGAAATCAGGTGTGATGAATGATTCTGAAGACTCGTATTTCTTCTCGCTTAATTTTTTAATATGACTTTTAATGCTGTCTAAATGCTGTGTCAAGAATTTCTTTTGTTCATGCTCATCTTCCGTATTCACAAAGGAGTGAAAGGCTGTAAGCGAAACTTTTGAGTCAATGATAATGTGTTTTTTATCTGGTAAATGAATAATAATATCAGGACGAATACGGTCCTCGTCATCATTTTGTGCATTGTGCTGCACGGTGTATTCTTGATCTTTAACCAATCCACTTTTTTCAAGTACACTCTCTAAAATCATTTCACCCCAATTCCCCTGTACTTTATTGTCTCCCTTCAATGCTTTCGTAAGGCCATCGGCGCTGCTGGTCACAGCCTCATTCATTTTAATAAGATGTTCGATGTGTGTTCGAATAGCACTTGCTCGATCCGTGTCGTGTTTCTCTTTTTCTTCCAATTTACTTCGGAAGTCTTTGATGCTTTCTCGTAGGGGGGAAATGAGGGTATTCAGTTGTGTCTCATTCGTTGCGGTTAAATGCT
>VGFR01000171.1 GCA_016868835.1 Bacteroidota bacterium
CAATTCTTCATACTTCCAAAATTGTGTGGTATGAAAATGAGGTTCTCATTTTCAGGAATATTCAAAGCAGCATCTGGATCTTGGTCGAATGCATAGAGCTTTCCATTGTTTAAATATTTCAAAATTTCTCTTGAATGGCCGCCGCCACCAAATGTCACATCTACATAAATCCCATCGGGATGAATAACTAAAGCTTCAATACACTCATTCAACAAAACCGGAGTATGGTACTGTTGCTCCATTACATCTTCCCGTCTAAATCTTTTCTTACTTCCTCAGCCAAATCTGAAAAGTCCATGTCATCTCCAAGCACTTGATTTTGATATGCACCACTATTCCAAATCTCCATCTTCTCACCAAGACCCGTAATAACTAAATCGTTCTCTTTTGAATTTATTTGTATGTACTCCAACAAAACAGAGGGAATGCTCATACGACCTGCCGCATCCAAATCAATCATGGTCGCTCCCTTCATAAACTTGCGCTGAAACAACTGGTGTTTTTGGTTGTAACGACTCAAGCGCGACATTTCTTCATTCACTTTATCCCATTCTGGTTTTGGATAAATCACAAGACACTGCGTGAAAATATCTCTGTTCACAACCAGGCCATGGTGAAGAATATTTTCCAACTGCTTTTTCAAGCGCGCTGGAAAAAGCACACGACCTTTTGCGTCGGCCTTACAATGATATTCTCCAAGCAGGTTTAACATTCAATTGTGAATTCTTTTCCAAAATTAATCACTTTTTACCACTTTTTACCACTTAAAGCCCTAAAACTCCCTTTTGTTAAAAACTTTGGCTCCTAAGAAGTTTTTGAAACTTTATATACACACTGATTATCAATATGTTAAATTCTCAATTCTCAGGTGGTAAAAAGTGGGAATGTTGATTTCCTTTAACAATCCAAAAATCATTCACCCTACATTGTTAATCAAGTTTGAATCATGCGATGCATGAGGACTCTGAAGGTGCTTATCTTCGTCGAATGTCAAAAAAGGAACAACTCATTCATGAAGGTGAATTCACTTACCTCGAGCAGGGAGAAGGCAAACCACTTATTCTACTTCACGGATTATTTGGAGCACTCAGTAATTTCAAGGAGGTTGTGGATCATTTCAAGTTGAAATACAGGGTCATAATTCCCATGCTCCCCCTCTACACCATGCCAGTGCTAACCACCGGAGTGAAAAGTTTAGCTGAATTTGTAGAGCGATTCATTAAGCACAAAGGATTCGAGAAGGTGAATCTTTTGGGGAACTCCTTGGGTGGGCACGTTGCTTTGGTGTTAACCAAGAGAAATCCTGAAAAAATAGAATCTCTGATTTTAACCGCAAGCAGTGGCTTGTACGAAAATGCATTTGGATCAAGTTTCCCAAGAAGGGAGGACAAAGAATTTATTCGTCAGAAGGTGGCTGTAACCTTTTTTGACCCCAAACACGCGACACCTGAACTAGTAGATGAATGCTACGAAGTAGTGAATGACCGCAATCGCGTGTTGCGCATTTTAGCCCTCGCTAAAAGCGCTATTCGGCACAACATGGCCGATGACCTTCAACACATGCACATCCCAGTGTGCCTCATTTGGGGTAAAAATGATACCATCACTCCCCCTGAAGTGGCTGAGGAATTTCAGAAAAAACTTCCGAATGCCGAACTCTTTTGGATTGACGCCTGCGGCCATGCTCCTATGATGGAACATCCACAACAATTTAATCTGATTCTCGATAATTGGTTGACCAAACATCAGATTTAGATCATGCTTGTCAAACACGCCGAATTCATTAAATCTTCTGTAGAATTATCGAAGTGTCCGAATCCTACTCTACCTGAATTCGCATTCATTGGTCGATCAAATGTGGGTAAATCTTCCCTCATTAACATGATCACCAACAAAAAGGGATTGGCTAAAACGTCTGCTACTCCGGGAAAAACACAAGCCATCAATCACTTCCTTATCAACAAAGACCATGAAGCTTGGTTCTTGGTAGATCTGCCCGGATACGGATATGCCAAATCAGCGAAAACAAATAGAAAGAAATGGGAGAAGTTCATTCGTGATTATCTCTTAAATAGAGAAAACTTGACTTGCACGTTTGTACTCATCGACTACCGCCTTGACCCGCAAAAAATTGACCTCGAGTTTATGCAGTGGCTCGGCGAAAACAGCATTCCATTCGTGATTGTATTTACCAAATGTGAAAAATTAAGCATCGGCACTGACGGAGTGAAATTCAAAAAATATGCTGAAACACTCGCCGAAACATGGGAGTCGCTTCCCATGTGCTTCTTCACTTCATCTACACATCAAATTGGGAAGGAAGATATTCTATCTCAGATCAATGAATGGCGCATCGAAGCGAATAAAAACGCACATTAAAGTGGCGATTGCAAATTCATTTTTTCAGAATAATAATCACAGAAGTCTCGCATGGTAGCTGCCATTCGCGCATCACCAGTAGCCTTTTCAAAACTATCAGATAAAGTAAGTAATGTTTGATGAATGAAAAATTTCATCTCTTCCACCTCCATTTCTTTTGTCCATAAATCCAAGCGCATGGTATTGCGTTCATCTTTATCCCATACCGCAAGTATCATAGCCTTACAGTCAGCTGTTTTACCCAATTGAGGAGCATTCCAAGATATACGCTCTGGAACCTTATTTTCATCCAAGTCTATGTCTATAGTTATGGTGTTCTTTTCCATGTTAAAAATCTGGTTTATATGATTGTAAAATGCTTTGATTATTTGAAGTGCGAATAAGCTGAGTGGTTGAAACTTCAGGATGTTTCATCATGTATTGCTGAACCATTTTATACCCCAAATAAATTCCCAGTTGAGGAGGGCTCTCTTGTGGAATATTTCTAGCCGAGGTAAATGGCCCAACATCAAACCACT
>VGFR01000172.1 GCA_016868835.1 Bacteroidota bacterium
GAAGAGGCATTGGCCAATGAAGACTATGAATTGGCCTCTCGTCTTCGAGACGAGATAGAAAAATTAAAGGGGTGAATTTCACCACTTTTTTTTATGCTTTTTGAATTTCTTTTTTCTCTCGGAAAAGTAAAACAAACAATACGGCTACAACTGCAGCATAGGCTGTAAATGACAACCATGTGCCATGCCAATTGATTTCCGGAATATTTTTTCCGTCTATTTCATGGTAGGTAGTGAAGTATTTTTCCATAACATAACCACTAATTCTACTTCCAAGTACTGCTCCTACCCCATTCACCATCATGGTAAAGAGTCCTTGGGCGCTAGCTCGAATTTCTGGAGCTACGCTTTTCTCTATGAAAAGTGATCCCGATATATTGAAAAAATCGAACGCCATACCGTAGATAATACATGATAATACAATCATCCACAAGCCGCTTCCTGGATCACCATAAGCGAACAATCCAAATCGAAGCACCCAGGCGATCATGGAAATTAACATGATCTGCTTTATTCCAAATCGCTTCATGAAAAATGGAATGGCGAGAATGAATAACGTTTCAGAAATCTGAGCAATACTTGAGATAATGGCAGGATATTGAACTGCAATGGAATTCTTGAAGGAATCAACCTTATCAAAGCTATGCAGGTACACATCGCCGTAGGCATTGGTTAATTGCAATGCGGCACCAAGCAACATTGCGAATAAGAAGAAAACAGCGTAGCGATAATTTTTGAAAAGAGCAAAAGCATTTAAGCCCAAAGCCTGCAAAAATCCTTTACGTTCTAAATTCCTTCCCAAAGGCGGACAAGCAGGCAAAGAAAACGAATAAATACCTAAAATAAAAGAGACTAAACCACCCAAGTAAAATTGAAATTCATCGCTCTCGTGTCCGGTTAAACTAATGGTCCACAATGCCACAATAAAACCAACCGTACCCCACACGCGAATGGGAGGAAATGCCTTTACCATATCAACTTCTTTCTCTCTTGAAAGAATGGCGTACATGACCGTGTTTGAGAGCGAAATGGTGGGCATATAAAACAACATGGTTAGTAAAATATACCAAAACATTTCTCCTGGATTTTCAGCCAGTGGAACCAAGCACAGACCTAATCCACCTAAAATGTGAAGAATACCATACAATTTTTCAGCATTGATAAATCGATCAGACAGAATACCAGCAATGGCCGGCATGAAAAGAGCGGAAATTCCCATGGTTGAGAATATTTTACCAAACTCCTCGGGTCCCCATCCCTTGTTTGCAAACCAAAAGGTGGCAATGGTAATGAGCCAGCTTCCCCAAATAAAAAATTGTAAAAAACTGAGGACCGTTAATCGAAGCTTAATCATGGCTGAAGATTTAGTTTTCAAATATAACTGAAACCGATGCGGCGAAAAGCGTGTACTTTTGCACCATCAATTCACAGAATCATGGTTGGAATTATTATGGGTAGTAAAAGCGACTTGCGCATTATGCAAGAAGCAGCAGATGTCTTAGAAATTTTAGGAGTACCTTTTGAAATCAGCGTGGTATCTGCACATCGAACACCTGATCGCATGTTTGAATATGCGAAAGGTGCGGCTGGCAGAGGCATACAAGTTATTGTTGCGGGGGCTGGTGGGGCGGCACATTTACCGGGTATGACAGCCTCCTTAACGCCACTTCCTGTTATTGGTGTTCCCATTAAATCAAGCAATTCTATTGATGGGTGGGACAGTGTCTTGAGTATTTTGCAAATGCCAGCTGGGGTTCCGGTTGCAACGGTTGCTTTAGATGGTGCGCGCAATGCAGGAATTTTAGCCGCACAAATTATTGGAGCAAGTGATTCCAATTTGTTGCAGCGCATTGCTCAATTCAAAGAAGAATTGAAAAAGAAAGTCATTGAATCAGTTGCCGACGTTGAATCTTTATCGAAAAAATAAGATGCTATCATTTATTCCCTCAGAGCTCCCGGTTGCCAAAGTGCATCAATTGTTATTAGGAAGTGTAGCTCCAAGACCAATTGCGTGGGTAAGTACCGTTGATTCCGAAGGAAGAGAGAACCTCTCTCCTTTTTCATTTTTCAATGTCTTTTCCGCGAATCCACCAGTTGCCATTTTCTCCCCTGCTCGCAGAGGGCGTGACAACACCACCAAGCATACTTACGAGAATGTAAAAGTGGTTCCGGAGTGTGTCATTAATTTGGTGAATTATGATTTGGTTCAGCAATGTTCATTGAGCAGTGTGGAATATGAGGCGGGAGTGAGTGAATTTATTAAATCGGGTGTCACAGCCTTGCCGTCTGATTTGGTTACTCCGAAGCGTGTGGCAGAATCGCCGGTACAATTGGAGTGTAAAGTAAAACAAGTTATGGAGTTGGGTGATCAAGGTGGTGCGGGTAACCTTGTGATTTGTGAAATTGTGAAAATTCATGTCTCCGAACATATTCTTGATGAGAATGGCAGAATAGACGCAGTTAAAGCAGATTGGGTGGCAAGAGCAGGCGGCGATTGGTATGTGCGGGCGAAAGATGCCTTGTTTGAAGTTCCCAAACCCAATGAGAAAAAAGGAATTGGCATAGATGCGTTGCCACGCGATATTCGCGAGAGCAGATGGTTAACAGGGAATCATTTGGGTATGATTGGCAATAGCGAGCGCCTTCCAGATGAGACTACCGTGAACGAATACAAACTATTGGAGTTAAGTGATATGTTTATGGCTCACGAAGGAAATGCAAGTGCACTTGAGGAGGCCCTTCATTTGAAGGCCATTGCCTTTCTGGAGAGGGGAAAGATACATGATGC
>VGFR01000173.1 GCA_016868835.1 Bacteroidota bacterium
CATGGTTGGTAACGTGGGTTGGAACGAAATGAATAAATGGGTTGAATTCTATGCCAAGGTTATGGGCTTTGCTCAGCTTATAAGCTTTGATGATAAAGACATTTCAACAGAGTATACTGCGCTCATGAGTAAGGTTATGTCGAACGGAAACGGACGCATAAAATTTCCAATCAATGAACCCGCAGAAGGCAGAAAGAAAAGTCAAATCGAAGAGTATATTGATTTCTACAATGGCGCCGGTGTTCAGCACATTGCCGTTGCAACAGATAACATCATTGAAACAGTCACCGCCTTACGCGATAATGGTGTAGAATTCTTACATGTTCCAAGCTCATACTACGAAACGGTACTTAACCGCGTTGGAAAAATAGATGAAGACCTTGAACCACTCAAAGAACTTGGAATTCTCATTGACCGTGATGATGAAGGGTATTTGCTTCAACTTTTCACAAAACCAGTGTTAGATCGTCCAACCATGTTTTTTGAAATCATTCAAAGAAAAGGGGCCAAGTCTTTCGGTAAAGGAAATTTCAAAGCACTCTTTGAAGCCATTGAGAGAGAACAAGAATTACGCGGAACACTTTAACCGTGAACGTATCCTTTTTCTTCGCTAGACGTTACCTTTTCGCCAAGAAATCAAGAAACATAATCAATGTAATTTCTTCGATTTCTTTGGGTGTTGTTGCTTTCGTTGCCACAGCAATGATTTTAGTTATGTCTGCATTTTCGGGGTTGGAAAATCTTATTGAAGATATTTTCTCAAATTTCGATGCTCCCATAACCATTACAGCCAAAGAAGGAACGTTTTTATCCGATCCCAGTATTGACTATGCTTCATTGAAACAAATTGAAGGAATTAGTGAAGTTGGAAAAGTCATAGAACATGACGTTTGGTTGAACTACGGTGATCAAAATACAGTTGCAACACTAAAGGGTGTTGAACCACAGTTTGTCAAAACACTTCAAACCGATAGTATACTTTACACCGGCAAGTTTAATTTAGAAAAAGACAGCAACTCATTCCTCGTTGTGGGAGTTGGCGTGCGAGGAGAACTACTGTTTCCTATAGATTTGAATCAGCCAGTTATTCTTTCATTGAAAGCGCCCATTGTAGGAAAAAGACTAAGCACACACAAAGAAAATGCTTTCAATGAAGCTGATATTCAAGTGAGCGGTACATTTTCTTCCAATGCTGAATTAGATAAAAAATATGTCTTCACTTCCTTCAAATTCGCGCAAGAATTGTTTGAATTGCAAGACGCGTGTTCGGCCATTGAAATTCAACTTTCACCAAACGCCAATGTGCAAGAAGTAAAAACAAAGCTGGTCTCCTTGTTACCTCAATGTAACATTCAAACAAGAGAAGATAAAAATGCCATTGTATACAAAACTAACGCATCAGAGAAATGGGCAACTTACCTCATTTTAGTTTTTATCTTAATCATTGCAAGCTTCAATATTCTCGCTTCTCTCACACTGCTTATCATTGAAAAAAAACAAGATATTTTTGTTCTTTACAGCATGGGAGCCACAAAAAAAATGATTCGAAATATATTCGTTTTTGAAGGAATATTCATCAACTTCATTGGTGCGCTAATTGGTACAGTGCTCGGTGTCATTATTACTCTCTTACAACAGAACATTGGTTTGGTTCGTATGGAAGGTGCTATTGTTGAATATTACCCCATGGATCTCAATGCCTCAGCTGTATTCGGAATTTTTATCACCGCATTCACAGTAGGATCTACATTCTGCATTCTTGTTGTTCCTCAGCTTTTAAAACGATTTAGCCGAACTGAAACAGCCTAATTTCAAACCAACGCTATGCGGTTTCCTGGCTTCCAGACCACAATGCCCTTCATCTCCAATTGCAGCAATGTGGTGAAAAAATTGTCTTGGCATACACTCATTTTCAAATCATCGACATGAATGGATTTGACTTTCAACAAATGCTGATACAATTCAAGCTCATGTTCGTCTAACACAGGTAATTCCAATTGATGTGCTGCACTTGAATTCCAATTCATCAAGTTCAATAAATCACCTACCCCAGTATAAATCGTTGCCTTATTCTGACGTATTAAAGCATTACACCCTTCACTCTTTAAATCGCCAACCTTTCCTGGTACAGCTACTACCTCCTTGTTATAATCATTTCCAAACTGAGCCGTGACCAAAGCACCTCCTTTATTCGCAGATTCCACAACCAAAATAACATCTGAAAGTGCAGCTATGAGGCGGTTTCTCAAAGGAAAAAAATCACGTTCAGCTTTCACAAAAGGCATATGCTCAGAGAGTGCACAACCGTTACGTTCAATCTCACGAAGTAATGCACGGTTCTGTGGTGGATAAACGTATTCATGACCATGAGCCAAACACGCCCAAGTTTTCATTCCCCGATCCATAGACCCTTGATGCGCACAGGTGTCAATGCCCAATGCCAAGCCACTAATAACTGTGCATCCCGCGTGTTGCACACCATCAAGTAATTCCGAAACCATTTGAACACCATAAGGTGTGTGGCTTCGCGTTCCAACAATGGCAATTGTTCTGTTCGAATCTATCAAAGAACCTCTACTTAAAAAATATAAAGGTGAATCCTCGAAATAAGTCAGCCTACGCGGATAATCTTCATGCTGATAACTTATAACCCGAATATTCATTCGGTTACACCATTCTAAATGTGTAAAAGCCATTTTCTTGAATGATTCAAGATCTGTTTCAGCTGGACTTAGCTTCCCCATACCCCACAACCCAATGGGG
>VGFR01000174.1 GCA_016868835.1 Bacteroidota bacterium
GCAAGTGCTTCAAATTTGGTTGAAAACAAAATTAAAATTGACGCTTTCCATGCTGAAAAGGATTGGAGCGAAGCGCTTCCTTTTTACTACAACGACTCGCTATTTTACTTGACGAATTATCAAGAAAAGTTTTCTCCGAAAGCCAATTTTAGATATGATAACAAGCCTTTTGTACAAATCACTTCAAAGACCGCCATCAATGAACAATTGAAGGCTCTGAATACAGAAGTCAATGATGGGCCAGTGTGTATAAATTCATACACGGTCATTTTTAACAGAAGTATTGCTTCAAACAAAGATACTCCAGCACACATTGCACTTTTTGAAAAGTCAATTGAAACCTTAGCCAATAAAAAAGCAACGCAAGTTTCTTTTTGCAATGATTCCTTGAGTTACATGCATCCTGCTTTCAGAGGATCCAGCAATCAATTGGTTTTTGTTTCAAACCACAATTTTGAATCCAACACCAAAGAAAACAATTTCAACATTTACATCACCACCAAAGATTTTATAAATGGCGGTGACTGGGAAACGCCCAAGTCGATCTCCTCTGTTATCAATTCAAAATATGACGAATTATTTCCAACCTTCTTGAATGATAGTATCTTGACTTTCGCCTCTCAGCGCCCAGATGGCATGGGTGGACTAGACATTTACACTTCAACACTCAACAAAAACGGTACCTGGTCAGCACCCAGACTTATGCCCGCTCCACTGAATTCAAGTTTTGACGACTTTCATTTAATTTCAAACAGAAAACAGAAAAACAGTTATTTCATTTCTTCGAACAGAGAGGGTAGCGATGACATCTACACGGTTACTTTGGCTGAGAATTTGAAAGGCAAATGGAATATTGAACTCATTCATGGAAAAACTGTTCAGCCCTTGGCCAATTTCCCCATGACACTGCAAACTGAGGTTAGTGGTGATGAAAAGATTTCAATCTTAACAAATAGCACCGGAACTTTTGATGGGATCCAAGACGGAGGTTTAAATACCATTTCAGCTAATTTCTTTAAAACCACACAATTTACATATCCTGAGAAAGAGCATAGCTTCTTTACCACAACCTACCAGACCATTGCTTTGCTGCCCATTGAAAAATGGTTGGTATCTGGAATTGTTACTGACAATAAATCAAAATCACCATTGCCAGGTGTGGAAGTACTCATTGAAGGTTCTAACACAGCAAGAAGTACAACCAATGAATTTGGATATTTCGAAACAACCCTAGAGGATTTAAATGAAACTAGCCTTGGTCTAGTCACTTTAACTCTGAGAGGATATGAAATTAAAAAGTTAAAAGATGTTCGATTATTCTCTGAAACCACTCAGATTGACCTCAACAAAGCAAACAACCTTGCATTAACCCGAGTAATTCAGATTGGCGACAATTTAAGTGATTTATTAAAATTAGACCCCATCTATTTTGAATACGCGAAATTCGATATCACCCCCCAAGGAGCATCACAACTTGACAAAATTGTTGGGATTTTGAAAAGCAAATCAAACCTTGTTATTGAATGCGGTTCTCATACCGACTGCATTGGATCAGCGAGTGTGAATCAAAATCTTTCAAACCAACGTGCTAAGGCCACTGCAGATTATCTCATATCACATGGTGTGAACCCAAAACAAATCACCTACAAAGGATTTGGTGAAACAAAGCCGATTACCGACTGTGAATGCGATGAAAATGACGTAGCCAGTTGTCTCGAAGAAAAATTAGCTTTGAATCGAAGAACTGAGTTCCGAGTAATTAAGGATTTGGATCCAGAAAGAACTAAAAAAGATCAAGAAACCATTTTGGTTGTTAAGGAAAAAAACTTCGAGAAAATCATTTCAGAAAAGTCAGTTGGTGTTGAGCCAGACAATATATTAAAGTGGCTAGAATCGGGTGTGAATGAATTTGAAATGGATCCGAAAATCAAATCAAAGCTTGAAGGCAATCCCTATTTACCAAAAAAGATTTTCTTCACTGTTCAAATTGGTGCATTCAGTGAAAATGTAAAACCTGAATTTTATAGTGGTCTTTTCCCGGTATTTGTTGAGAAAGACGAAATTGTTTTCACGCGCATATGCACCGGTAAGTTCACCAATTATGAAAGTGCTGAACAAGCGTTAATCAAATTACTAGCGCGCTACCCAGACGCATTCATAGCCGCCTACAAAGGTGGCAAGCGTGTACCCGTTCAGGAAGCACACAAAGAATAACAGCGCACATCTATTTTTTTTCGAAGGAGTCAAGGAAACTTGACTCCTTTCTCTTATTTTTACCATCTAACCTCTAATTAATATTACAAACATGTCTGAAGTTGCAACACAGAAAAGCCATCCGAAAGGATTGTATCTATTATTCTTTACCGAAATGTGGGAGCGTTTTAGCTACTACGGAATGCGTGGAATCTTGATTCTTTACTTAACCAAACAATGGATGGAAGGAGGTTTAGCAATCGACGAAAAAGAGGCTTCTCTTATTTATGGATTCTTCACTGGATTTGTTTACTTCACCCCAATTATTGGTGGATGGTTAGCTGACAAGTTTATTGGTCAAAGAATGGCAATCACAATTGGAGGTATCACCATGATGATTGGTCAATTTGTTTTGTTTGCTATCAACACCCAAGTTGGGTTATACATTGGACTTTTGCTATTAATTATAGGTAACGGTTTCTTCAAACCCAATATCTCTACCCTTGTTGGTCAATTGTATTCCAACAACGATCCAAGAAGGGATT
>VGFR01000175.1 GCA_016868835.1 Bacteroidota bacterium
AGATGTGTGCGGATGCAAACAAGATTGGACCCCTGCTTCATTTGTAGATGAAACCGTAGCCGAATTGAAAGCGAAATTGGGAAGTGATCACGTGATTTTAGGATTAAGTGGAGGAGTGGATAGCACGGTGGCAGCCATGCTCATTCACAAGGCCATAGGTGGGGCTTTAAAATGCATTTTTGTGAATAATGGATTACTTCGTAAGAATGAATATGAAGCAGTTCTTAAGAGCTACGAAGCCCTTGGATTGAACGTGAAGGGGGTAGATGCCAGTGAGTTGTTTTATGGCGCTTTGCGCGGAATTTCAGATCCAGAAGGTAAACGAAAGGCCATAGGAAAAACATTCATTGATGTTTTCGATGAGGAAAGTAAATTGATTGAAAATGCCAAGTGGCTGGGGCAGGGTACTATTTATCCAGACGTTATAGAATCGGTCTCGGTCTCTGGTGGTCCGTCACAAACAATCAAGAGTCACCACAATGTTGGTGGACTTCCAGATTACATGAAGCTTCAATTGGTTGAACCGCTTCGTCCGTTATTCAAAGATGAGGTGCGACGTGTGGGAAGGCAGTTGGAAATTCCAGAGGAAATTTTGAACAGACACCCTTTCCCTGGACCAGGTTTGGGAATTCGAATTCTTGGTGATATTACTCCAGATAAAGTGCGTATTTTGCAAGAAGTAGATTATGTTTGGATAGAGTCGTTGAAGCAAAGCGGTTTGTATAACGAAGTATGGCAAGCAGGTGCAATCTTGCTTCCTGTTCAGAGCGTTGGTGTTATGGGTGATGAACGCACATATGAAAATGCGGTTGCATTGCGGGCGGTGACCAGTACGGATGGTATGACTGCAGACTGGGCGCATTTGCCTTATGACTTCTTAGCGAAGGTGAGCAATGATATCATTAACAAAGTGAAAGGAGTGAATCGAGTGGTATATGACATTAGCAGCAAGCCCCCAGCAACCATAGAATGGGAATAATATTTTGGTTCGATTGATGCAATTGAAAAAATACGTATGAGACTTTTAACCTTTCTTCTTTTTCTTGGAATCTTTTCAAATCAGCTTTCAGCTCAAAGTTGTCCCTATTACCATACGGTAGAGCAAGGACAAACGCTATACGCCATTTCTAAAAAGTACGCGTGTAATATAGATCAAATCAAAGCAGCGAATCCGGGTTTAACAGAGAACATCAAGGCCGGATCGAAAATGTGCATCCCGTGTATAAGTACTGATGAAAAATTAGATTCGGAACCTCTAAGTCAAGAAATTGTTGAGCAAATTGTTCAAGTAAAGACAGCGAAAAAAGAGAAGTACAGGATTGTTTTTTGTTTACCTTTTTCAAGCGGTGAATCGAGTGCTGATTCTCTTGATGAACGTTCACGCGCCCTGCGTCAGGTGGCTTTGCAATTGTACAGAGGGGCTATGATGGCCGATAAAAAATTAGAAGCGATTGGATTAAATGCAGAAATTTCAATATTAGATTGTGGAGGTTCGAAAGAGAGCGGTGATCGTGTAGTTAAAATTCTGGAGGAGAAAAAAGCTGATCTCATTGTAGGACCTCTCTTCAAGGAATCACTCATGTCGGTCATTAAATGGGCAGACAAAAACAATGCGCATGTGGTGGTTCCGATTAAAATGAGTAGTAAAATTTTATTGGAAGGAAAGAATGTGAGTAAGGTATATACCAGTGCAATTCCGCAGTGGCATTATATGGTCCGATACGCCATGACTTCGAATCCGGGGTCAACTGTAATTGCAGTCTATGGAAGTAAAGATAAACCCGCAGCTGATGCAGCTAACTTAGGTCATATTTCGCTCTCTGGCGATTCTCTGAAAGCATTCAATGTGTCAGAAGGCACGGTGAGTTTAGTCAATTTCGTAAAGTCTTGTAAGCAGTCCGTTGTAATTTTGAATACGTGTTCAGATAAGAAAGAATGGAGCACAGCGGTAACTGCTTTGGCCGGTCTGAACTACAAACTGGTTGGTGGTGAGGGATTCGAAGATGGAGAAAAATTATCAAAGCAAACTAGAACGAAGACGGCGTTTGTCTTTTCAAAACCGGTTTTGTTGAATTATAATCAAAAGAGCGATTTAAAATGGATTGCAGAATTTAGATCGAATTTCAAAGCAGAACCCAATGAATATGCAGTAATTGGTCATGATGTTCTCTTGTATTACGGAAAAGCACTTTTAGCTTTTGGTAGTGAATTTCAAGAGCATTTGAATGAGGTAGATGGGGCGGGTTTAGTGGGAATGGGATTTGATTTTTTTCGCGTTAGCGAAAAAGCCGGATTTGAAAATTCATTCGTGAATGTTGTTCAGAATAATGATGGAATATGGATACAGAAGAACGCTTTGGACTCAAAATCTCTGATTTTCAAAAAAGAGTAGTCAACGATTTGTTGGCCATTCAAGAAAGTATTTGTAATGCGTTATCGCAAGAAGATGGTCAGAATTTTCAAGAAGATTTTTGGAAACATACTGGCGGCGGCGGTGGTAGAACCCGAATTTTAAAGGGTAACCACATTGAAAAGGGAGGAGTGAATTTCTCGGTGGTCACAGGTGAGGTCCCTCATATGATGAAAGGAAACATGCATCCGAATGCAGAAACCTTTTTCGCCACTGGAGTATCCTTGGTTATTCATCCCAAAAACCCTTGGGTTCCCATTGTACATATGAATGTTCGTTATTTTGAATCTGA
>VGFR01000176.1 GCA_016868835.1 Bacteroidota bacterium
TGAATAACGTAGATATTATCTTCACTTCAAACAAAGCATTGTGGACACGATGCCCTGTCATTGAAATGCAATATTCTCCGGAATTAGCGGAGGATAATGATAATAATACGGCTGTTGATCCTGAAAAAATGAAAGTTCGTCGTGCTCCTTCTGTAGATAAGAATGGTAAGCGTGCCGGTCAAGCTGGATACAATGCTTCAGAAGGTGATCTTGTGTCTCCAATCGGTATGGGTTGGTTCCCAGGATACGCCATTGACTTAGGAACAGGTGAGCGTTTGAACATGGCTTTCGGTGAAGACTCGTGGTTGGTTGGTGAAAATGGTCGCGACATGATCTGGAATCCAACTTCACGTTTGTACAACAACAATGGTCAACCACTATTCGGTGGTCAACATTGGATTTATGTATTCAAAAATTTACGTTGGGAGGACTACTCCCCTTCTAGCCCGAATTCGAGTTTATCGCTATCACCTCGCTATGACAACGGTGAATTCCTATACACTCAATTGTCGAATCCAAGTTTAAGTGCTTCCAACTGGAAAAAAGTATTCAGAGGTTGTACTTGGGTTGGAAGTGGATTGATCAACCCAGATTACCAGCTGAAATCAGTTGAGGAAGGGTTAATTCCAAATGATGTTCGCATAAGCATCCGCGTTGGTAAAAAGTATGATGACTATTCATATAGCGCACCAGATATGACCTCTCCAGCAGGATCGGTTAATGAGTGGAGGAATATCTATCGATTCTCAACAAAAGATATCGCTGTAACTACTCAAGATGCGAATACATTGACCAATGAAGTTCTAGACTTGATCAATGTAGTTCCGAATCCATATTATGCCTTCAGTTCTTATGAAGAGAACAAATTGGATAACCGCATCAAGATTACGAATCTTCCAGACATCTGTACTGTAACCATCTATGACCTCAATGGTACTCAAATACGTCAGTTCAAGAAGGCCGATAAGATTACATCTGTAGATTGGGACTTAAAAAATGAAAGAAACATTCCAATCGCATCTGGTACATACATCATTCATGTTGAGGTTCCAGGAATCGGTGAGAAGATCTTGAAATGGTTCGGTATAATGAGACCTGTTGATTTGAACAACTTCTAATTCGTCTACGAAAATGAAAAAAACTATCATATCATTTTGTTTAGCTGCTCTCAGCACAATGGGTGCCATTGCAGGAAATCCTGACCGCGCAGGTTCTGCCGGCGCGAGCCATTTACTTGTTAACCCTTGGGCACGCTCTGCCGGTTTAGGCAATGCATCTATGGCATCTGTAAATGGTGTAGAAGGTGTATTCTTAAACGTTGCTGGTCTTGCATTCACCAATAAGACGGAATTACTTTTCACCAATACACAGTATTTTGTGGGAACAGGAATTCAAATGAATTCTGTAGCTTTCGGACAAAAAGTTGGAAAGTCTGGAGCATTCGGACTTTCAGTTGTGAATATGAACTTTGGAGATATTGCTCGAACAACTACTGATTTACCTGAAGGTGGAATAGGTTCTTTTACGGTTAACTATTCCAACATTGGTATCAGTTACGCAAAAGGTTTCTCCAATTCAATCTATGGTGGATTAACCGTTCGACTCATCTCTGAGGCCATTTATAATGTGCGTTCACAAGGCGTTGCTTTCGATGCAGGTATACGTTATGTAACTGGTCCAAAAGACAACGTTCGTTTTGGAATAGCCCTTCGTAATGTTGGTCCGCCCATGCGCTACAAAGGCGATGGATTAACTGTATCCGCAGTTATTCCTGCAAACGGACAAACACTTACTGTTGAGCAACGTTCTGAAAAATATGAACTGCCTTCTATGGTGAACGTAGGTTTTGCTTATGATTTCTTAATGAAGAACGAAATGAAATTAACTGCAAACGGTCAGTTTACTTCCAACTCTTTCAGTAAAGATTTAATTGCAACAGGATTAGAGTTCAACCTCAGAAATCGTTTCATACTCCGTGGCGGATACCAAAAAGAAATTGGATCAAACACAACTTATGATGCAAAGAGCGCACTTGTAGGTCCTACAGGTGGATTAACATTGAATCTACCTGCAGGTGAAAGTGGAAGTATCATTGGATTAGACTACTCATACCGTGTTACAAATCCCTTCGCAGGGGTTCATAGTGTTGGTATACACATTACTTTGTAAAAACTATTCTTATATTTGTTTGAAGAACCTCCTTACGGGGGTTCTTCGTTTCTAAATAAATCTACCATGGCAAACTTAGCATATTACACAGCAGAAGGACTCAAAAAACTGAGAGATGAATTGCATCAATTGAAAATGGTTGAACGTCCAAAAATCAGTCAGCAAATTGCTGAGGCGCGTGATAAAGGTGACTTAAGTGAGAACGCAGAATACGACGCAGCAAAAGAGGCACAGGGGTTATTGGAAGCTCGTATAGCTAAAATGGAAGATCTTGTTGCCAATGCCCGTCTTATCGATGAATCAAACATAGATAATTCTAAAGTTTACATTTTGTCTCGGGTGACATTAAAAAATCTCAAAACAAATGCAGTTGTCGAGTATACACTTGTGGCTGAAAATGAAGCCAATCTCGCTTTAAAGAAAATCAGTATAGAATCTCCAATTGGAAAAGGTCTATTGGGTAAAAAAGTGGGTGATAAGGCACAAGTGCAATTTCCAGCC
>VGFR01000177.1 GCA_016868835.1 Bacteroidota bacterium
AGTAAAGAAATTTTAGATGAATACGAAAGTCTCATCGATGAAGATTAGTCAATACGAAATCTGGTTAGCTAATCTAAACCCTTCCAAAGGGACAGAACCTGGTAAGGTTCGTCCCGTAGTGGTTGTACAAACAAACCTACTTAATGACATTCACCTTTCAACTTTAATTTGTCCGGTTACTACCAACTTACTTCCCGATGTAAAAATTCTTCGCGTGGCATTAACGAAAAAACAACTCGATGAAAAGAGCGAAATTCTTGTTGATCAGTTGCGGGCCATAGATAATAAGCGCTTCATAAAAAAACTCGGAAAGCTGACCAAGGAGCAAACAACCCAACTGAAAAGAAATCTGAGCATTGTACTTGATCTGTAATTGGTTATTCTAGAGCTTTCAGTTGTAAGTTCGCAGCACAATTTTTTCCGCATGACAAACAACAGTATTTTTCGAAGACTCAGATACATCTATGACTTTTCTGATCAACAGATGATCGAGGTGTTTGCCATGGGTGGAAAGGCCGTTTCAAAATCGCAGATGAACAACTGGTTTCGAAAAGAAACGGATCCACAATTTGTTGATCTCACAGATGAGCAATTAGCAGCTTTTCTAAACGGATTTATTGTTCTGAAGCGCGGGAAACGCGAAGGGCCACAACCTTTACCAGAAAAGCAATTAAGCAATAACGCCATCTTTCGGAAAATGCGCATTGCGTTGAATTTAATTGATGAAGATATTCTACACATTTTAGAACTTGCAGACATGCACATGAGCAAACATGAGCTGAGTGCATTTTTCAGAAATCCTTCGCAACGCCAATACGTTGAGTGTAACAATCAAGTGTTGCGTAACTTTTTTCAAGGTTTAGAAAAGCAAAAGGGGAAACAATAAAAAACCCCAGCCGAGACTGAGGTTATTTATGTTATTGGGTTAGGTTTAAATTAACGTCCCGTTCTTTTTTGCTTCTGCTGTAAAGCGCTTCTGCATGCGCAGCCACAACCAAATTCCGAAGAAACCACCTACAATACAGATGTAGCTGAATGTGTTTCCAATGGGGTCAAGAATGTGCTTGAAAGTCCATTGTAGAAAATCAGCGATTGGGGTAAGTATCATTTGTAAGTTCATAACTTTTCTGTTTTAAGTGGTCCAAAAATAAGCAAAGCTTTTGAAACACCAACAATTCGCTGCAATTTTGCCAACCATCTTGTGTTATGATTTTAAGACAATACGCCAGCAATCAGCCCTACCTGCTTTTTATTCTGCCGGTGCTGAACGTATTGTTATTTGTACCAGCACTTGCAGGGCTCTCCAGTATTCCAGCTGAAACTGTTTTTCCTTTTGACATCATCAATTTTGAAATGTCGAACTATCCGTTGGCCCATGCGGCATTGGCATGGCTTCTAATTACAGGCGGAGCCATTTGGTTCAATTTGGTGTACAACCGACATGAATTTCATACGGCTCCTACGTTTGTTCCAGCCCTGGTTTATTCCATAGTTTCCGCGCTGTTTTATTTTTCTTGCTTCAGTATTACCATGCTTCTTGCGCAACTTTTTTTTACAACGGGTAGCAATAGATTGTTGGAAGTTTTTCGTCAGAAACGTGCCTTAGATCAGTACTTCCGTGCGGGATTTTGGTTTGGAATGACGGCCCTGTTTCAACCCTTCTTAATAACACTTTTACCACTTTTATTGATTGCTGTAACCTTCACACGTGCATTTAGTTTGCGTGAATATGTGCTTGCTGTTGCAGGGTTTTGTTTTCCGTTTATTTACACATGGAGTCTACAATATTTGTTCATGGATAATCTGGAGTTTTACTTATTCCAAGTGAAATTTTCTTTGAATTCAATTACAGCATGGGAAGTTCACTCCATAAGTGAACTCAGTATCTACGGGGTTTTTGCTCTTTCTAATGTATTTGTATGGCAAAATTTGGCGTTCAGTGGCGATCGAAGTTCAAACAAGAATAGAAATTCACGATGGATGATTTTCTTCTTGTCTTTGGCCACGACAAGCGCAGTGGTTTGGGGATTCATGCTCATGGATACGGTTCGAATTGAATTGTTTTCGTTGGGTATTATTTTCTGTTTAAGTTATTGGTACACCAATTACAGACTCTCTTTGTTTGCTCCATTTATCTTCTATATTACCCTGTTGGTAAGCCTTTGGCAAATGTTGGAAGTTTCAGGAATTGTTCCTGTTCTATCCTTTTAAGAATATGTACCTTTGCAAAAATTGGAATTATGAAATTTGGCGTTGTTGTTTTTCCCGGAAGTAATTGCGACGAAGACTTGGTCTACACCATGTCGAATATCATGGGGCAGGAAGTAGTAAAGCTCTGGCACAAAGAGCGCGATTTAAAAAACTGCGACTTTGTTTTTGTTCCAGGCGGATTCAGTTACGGTGATTATCTGCGCAGTGGCGCCATTGCTCGTTTTTCCCCCATTATGGAAGAAGTGGTAGCACACGCCAACAGGGGTGGTTATGTGATGGGAATTTGCAACGGATTTCAAATTCTTACCGAAGCGAAATTGCTTCCCGGAGCACTGTTGCACAACACATCGCGAAAATTCATTTGTAAAAACGTACACCTCAAAGCGGCTTCAACTTCGAACCCACTTACCGCAGGTTTAGATTTTGAAAAGAGCTACAAGATTCCAATAGCG
>VGFR01000178.1 GCA_016868835.1 Bacteroidota bacterium
ATTCACGTACTTTTTGAACGGTATTGTACCAAATTTCAGCCCCTCCATCGGGTAAATCATCACGGTCAACTGAAGTAATAACGGCATGTTTCACCCCCATTAACTTGACACTTTTTGCCACGCGAAGCGGTTCAAAGGGGTCTGCCTCAAGTGGTTTACCGGTAGCTACTGCACAAAATCCGCAACTACGAGTGCAGATATTTCCAAGAATCATAAAAGTTGCTGTTCCTTCCCCCCAACATTCGCCCATATTTGGACAGTTCCCGCTTTCACAAATGGTATGTAGTTTATGTTCATCAACCAATGACCTCACTTTTCTGTAGTTTTCACCAGTTGGTAATTTAACCTTCAACCATTTCGGCTTCTGCACGCGCTCTTGTTCCATGTCTTTTAATTAAACTTTCTACCAAAAATAAATTGTACCTGACCAGATAAAAACAACCAATGGTTGTTGGCATGATCTGGCAATGTCTCCAATACATCTTGAGACATAATTTCTATTCGCTTCGGAAACACTTCAGCTCCCAAACTCACTTCTATGGCTCGAATCCCATCACGAAAACCGCTGTACTCGAATCCCAATGCGAATTTCGTATTCAATCCGGGATGCAATTTCAATTCCGAAAAACCCAACATGTTACTTGCTCTTCCATAAATGTTCGAGTTGTAATGAATCAGAGGGTCATAGCGTTCGGTTTCTATGGAATATCCATTGAAATTTGGATCCAAGTATAGAATTTCGAGGTATATGGGACGTGTCATTCCCAAGGTTCCGCCCAACCCCCAGGTGCGATAAATCTGCACACCTGACTTCCTCATTTTATCTGTAATCACTCGTTTCTGACCATACGTTAAATTGATTGCATAAAACGCATTGAGTTTCCCGTAATAATATGGCCTTGCGCTAGGATCTTGGAAATATGTTTTTACTTCCTTTTCGTGCTTCACAAAATTGAAACTACATTCAAGTAAATTGGTTTTGTAGCCCCGCTTAATCCAACCTTTCATGTAAGACCCCCCCCAACCGTTGGTACGAATATTCAAGCTACCCTGCTTGGAATGACTATAAAAAGCTACACCATCTTTTTTTTCTTCCGTTTGAGCAATTACCCGCAACGAAAGAACACTCAACAGAACCAAGATGAAGGTGCGTATCATTGGAACAAAAGTAAATCATTCAGTTCAAGTAAAGCATGAACAACGTAGATTTACAACAAAGAAAAATTATGGCAAAAATGAATATGGTTTATGCGGGCGATTTGCGTTGCGAAATTGTCCACGAATACAGTCAATCACAAATTGAAACTGACGCGCCCTTGGACAATCAAGGAAAAGCACAACGATTTTCACCAACCGACCTTCTTTGCACCTCCTTGGCTACCTGTATTATCACAACCATAGCCATTGCTGCTCAAGCTAGGAAATGGCCTTTTTCATACGCAAAAGCTAGTATTGAGAAGATCATGCAAGACAATCCAAGACGAATAGGTGAAATTAAAGTTCACATTACCATTGGAAAGCATGGTTATTCGGAAGAAACAAAAGATAAAATCAAAGCATACTCGAGAGCTTGCCCTGTAAGTAGGAGCTTAAATCCGGAAGTGATTCAGACGGTAACGTTCGAATTTGAGGACTAACGCTGAGTAGCTACTTTATCGTATGCGCCGCACTTTTCGTGCTTTTTGTGACAAGCAACGGTGCTGAATAATCCAAGTGCAACTAGAGCAAACAATAATAGGCGTAGCGATTTCATTCTTTTCTTTATTTGTTTTTCAAAAGTAAACGAATATTCCAAGAACAGGTTTCAAAATTGTTTTTCAGTTATCAACATATTAATCAACTTGTAAGAACGGCCCTGCTCTTTTTGCTGTGTATACATCACGCGTACGCTCAAAAAGAGGTGCACACCTTTTTGAATTACAAAACAAAATTCAATTCCCCAGAACTGGTCTTGAACCAACTGCATCTCAGTGGCTACCCCTATGCTCATGTTTCATTGGACACAATGATCGAACAAACAGACGGAAACGCATACCATTGGACCGTTCAATTGGGAAATCGCATTTACTGCGATAGCGTACTTTTCAATTCAGATCTATTGCATCAAAAAACGCTCTATCGAATGATTCATGTTGCACCAGGCATGATATACAATGAGCGTGATTTAAAAAAAATTCCGCAACGCATCAATACCATTTCAGGTGTTCGTATGATTCAGAATCCTCAAATAATTTTTTTCGAAAAATCATTTCAAGTGCGCATTCCATTAGAACGGGTGAAAAAAAATAAGTTAAATGGAATCATACAACTTCAAAATGACCCCGCTCAGGCAAAGTCCATTGTTACGGGAAATTTAGACCTTGAATTGCATAACCTCTTGAAACGATCAGAGTCTTTTCATTTTCTGTGGAAAAAGCCAACTACAAAAAGTCAATATCTGTTGGCGTCTCTGCACATACCCTATGCATTTGGACTTCCCATAGGCATGAATGCCGATATACAAGCTTTCCTCCGCGACTCAACGTTCGCGCAGTCACAACTTAAAATTTCAACGTACGGTTCTGCAAGCGCCAATGATGGTTTAACCGCATATCTTTTGAAAACCAACAATGTTCGATTTCGAGATGAGGCTGCCCTTGGCAAC
>VGFR01000179.1 GCA_016868835.1 Bacteroidota bacterium
GGACCAAAATTGGATTTTATGGTTCGTGATGCGATTGGTAGAAAGTGGCAATTGGGAACTGTGCAATTGGATTACAACTTGCCTGAACGATTCCAATTGGAATATACCGGAGCAGATAACCAAAAGCACCGGCCGGTTATGATTCACCGCGCGCCTTTTGGCAGTATGGAACGCTTTGTAGCTATTTTAATTGAACATTGCGCTGGGCAATTCCCACTCTGGTTAACCCCCGAGCAAGTTCGAATATTACCCGTGAGCGAGAAATACAACGATTACGCAAAAAAAGTAGCAAATTCACTTGAAATTTCCGATATTCGCGCCTCCGTTGACGATAGTAATGAGAAAGTAGGGAAGAAAATTCGAGAGGCAGAGTTGGCTCGTGTGCCGTATATGTTGATAGTTGGAGAGAACGAAATGCTTGCTGAATCAGTATCTGCACGGAAAAAGGGAGTGGGCGACATGGGCATTTTCAGTATTTCTGATTTTGCCAAAGTGGTGAATGAAGAGGTGAAAAACATGTTACAAGAAATTTAAATTTTAAGCATATCAGACAAAACAACATGAGGGTCCGACGAATGGTTGAACCCGAGCATAAGATAAACGAGCGAATCAGTGCACAGGAAGTACGTGTGGTTGGCGAAAACGTAGAACCAGGAGTTTATTCTCGTGACAAAGCGTTGAAACTAGCTCAAGAGTTGGAAGTTGATTTGGTTGAAATTTCACCAAACGCAGTTCCTCCAGTATGTCGATTAATCGACTACAAAAAGTTTCTTTACGATCAAAAGAAGAAACAAAAAGAGATTAAAGCGAAGCAGGTGAATGTGACAGTGAAGGAGATACGTTTCGGTCCGAATACCGATGATCATGATTTTCAATTTAAATTGAAGCATGCTCAGGAGTTTTTGAAAGAGGGAAGTAAAGTAAGAGCCTATGTGTTCTTCAAAGGAAGAAGTATTATATTCAAAGAGCGTGGAGAAATTTTGTTGTTGAAATTTGTGCAGGATTTGGCTGAGTTGGGAACACCAGAGCTTTTGCCTAAATTGGAAGGGAAGAAAATGTTTGTGGTAATAAACCCGAAAAAGAAATAAATTAAAACCTAAATAAAATGCCAAAAGCGAAAACTAAATCCGGCGCTAAAAAGCGTTTCCAGGTAACTGGATCCGGTAAGATTAAGCGCAAGAAGGCGTTCAAGAGACACATCTTGACAAAGAAAGCTACCAAGCGTAAGCGTGCTTTGACAAAAGATGGACTTGTACATCCTTCAGACGTGAAGTCAATTAAGGCGCAGTTACTCGTAGCCTAATGCACCTCGTGCATCAAAAGAAGTAACGGTAAGTTTAACCCGGTAGAAAGGTTTAAGATCGAAAGACACCTTCGCCAAAAAACCAAAACAAAATGCCAAGAGCAAAAAATGCAGTCGCATCAAGAGCCAGAAGGAAAAAAGTACTTAAGCTCGCCAAAGGCTATTTCGGTTCACGTAAAAACGTTTGGACCGTAGCCAAAAACTCAGTTGAAAAAGCGTTATCATACGCCTATGTAGGACGTAAATTACGTAAGCGCCACTTCCGTGCGTTGTGGATTGCCCGTATCAATGCAGGTGCTCGTATGCACGGCATGTCTTACAGTGAATTCATGGGTAAAGTTCATAAAAGCGGAATTGAATTGAACAGGAAAGTTCTAGCCGATTTAGCAATGAACCACCCAGAGGCGTTCAAGGCTGTTGCTGAGCGCATAAAATAATATTCCAGTTTTAAGGAAGAAAAAAATCTCCGCAAGGAGATTTTTTTTGTGCCCAAATCTAGCGCGTGTGCTATTGAATGGTAATTGGAATGGTGCCAATACTTACCTGGTTGTTTTTTCCATACAGTCCTGCTTTCCATGTGTAAAAATCTTCGATAGATAGGGCGTATAGTCTAGCTGATTTGTCCATGTCTAAAAGCGGTTTTCTGAGTTCAGCATCACTATAAATAACAACAAGCTCATCTATTTGAGGTTTTACATCTGAGCTTAACCCAATTTTCAATTCTGTGCTCTGTGGGTGCTCTGTAAATTCAGTTGCTCCAGCGAAAAGCGTATAGGATTTATCGCCTTTCATGGGCACCATGTCGAGACTGTTGTAATTGGGCCCAGGGAAAAGTCTATAGGCTTTGTTTACCACGTGGTCAATGTAATAAATGCTTAAAAATCCTTTTTGTGATGATTTCACTTGAAGAAACAGTTGAGAACCATCTTTGAAAAGGGTAGAGGTGTTTTTAAATGATTTGTCGGTGGCCGTTAGTAGGTTTAATTTCACCCGACCTTCATCAGGAAACTTTTGCACCAAACCCGAAGCCATGGCTTCAACTTCGAGCGTGTTTCCTGAACAAGTCCATTTAAATTCTGGCGCTTTGGTGTCTCTGACCCATTCACCATTCACTTGTGTTTTCGTTAAAGTTTGGAACGATTGATTCATTCCTCCGTCTTTTTCATTGACATTGTTGATGGTAACTTCAGAGATGCGAACACCACATTCTTTTTCAATTGCTCGCAGTTTAGCTTGCTCCAAACATTGTTGTTCAAGTGCTTCCATACTTGTGTTTCTGGGTAGAACCATCTTGTAACGTGTTTCAATAACATCAATGGGTTTTTGTGC
>VGFR01000180.1 GCA_016868835.1 Bacteroidota bacterium
TGTGCAGTCAACTTCGAAATGGCCTGACTATTCAAGCCCTTCTTTGCACATTTTTCTGTAGTACTATAGACGGGTTTCAACATGACTCCTGCTTGCAATCGCGACTTTTCAAGATCTTCAATTTCGGGATGTGTTAAATTGAATTTACCCTTGAAAGCAGTCGGTTTTCCGTAAACCAAACAAGGTGTATTCAAAGGCAAACTCTGCTTTAACCAGGCAGGAACTTTAAACCAAACCAATTCCAATGTACCAGTATCGTCTTGAAATAAAGCAATGCATCTTTTCGCTCTTCCAACCCCAACCTCAGAAATACGCACAATGGTACCCATCAATTGCACCGCAACAGCCTCTGACTGAATTTCCGAAACCTTGGTAATCTGCGATTTATCTACGTATCGAAACGGAACATGAAATAACAAATCTTCCCAAACTGAAATTCCCAACTGCTCTTTAAGCAGCTCTGCCCGAGCAGGACCCACACCACGTAAATAGGAAATATCTGTTTGCAGTTTAGACATACTTCACGAATATATAATAACTTGGGCCTGCGTTAAAAATGGAATTCTCGAAAAGAAAATATCAACTGCTTGTTGGAATAACACTGCTGGCGAAAATTTATTTCTTTATTGCCTTCAGCATGAGTTATACAGACGGTGACCAAACCATATTGTGGCAGGTAACCAAAGACTACGCAGAAGGCGTTTTCTACGGCCCATGTTTTTACGGACAAGCCTACAACCCAAATCTAGAACCACTGGTTGCTCTGCCGTTCTACTTACTTGGAACTCCACTTCCCATTGCCCTTCCGCTTGCAACTGCCCTGCTAAGCAGTCTTCCATTTTTTGTGTTTAGTTATGTATTCAAAAAAAAATGGGGGTATTGGGAAGGGAGCATTCCGCTATTGGTTTTACTATTTCTTTCTACCGATTACGACATACTGACGGCCATTCCCAGAGGATTTGTAACTGGTGTTTTTTTTGGTTCCATCTCCTATGCCATTTGGATGCACAAACAATCATCAAAAAATGCTTTGATTGCAGGAAGTTTATTCGGACTTGGACTTTATTTCAATCTAAACACCATCTTAATTGCACCGCTATTTTTGATTGATCATCCGAAAAAACGGAAACAAATTCTTTCATTTTCGTCTCTCTTTTTGCTCGGTTCAATCTTAGGTTTCGTGCTAATAATATGGAATCACAGGTTCTATCAAAACCATCCCGAGTGGGTTATTCATCAAGCACCAAGTTTGAAATTTGGCTTATCTTTTTTTGTGGCTTGCATGAAAAAAATATATTTCTATTTTGACCAAGTAACTCCCCTAGTCTGGCGCGGAGGAATCATAATTCTGCCTCTTTTAGTTCGTTTACTGTTGTTCTTTCGAAAAAGAAATGCTTCTGTGAGTTGGGCCATTTTCTTTGTATTACTCGGAACATCACTGACCTTTTTCATGGAGAAAACGGCAGATTGCGGTTACTCTCCTTTTTTCTCGGGCGGGCGATTTTTTCTTGCTCTCCCATTCATCATAGCCGTTCTATTGGCACATTTGAGTCAATATCAAACACGACTTTTCTTTCAAAAAATTCAAATGTGGATTCTTGTACCCGTTGTGTTTGTCTCAACCTTTAAAATTATATTTTTATCGTCGAGTATAGCTTTCGCATCTGATGAAATGCTGGGTCCTTGCGTGGTAGCAACACCCGTTTCATCGCTTCAAACAAAATGTGAAGAGATGAAAGCGTTTTCAGAAAATGCCGACATATACATTTCACTTACTGGTGATACTCCGGAACATTCTGTAACCTACGGCTGCGAATGTCTCATTTCAGACTTCGGAAAAACGTTAAATTGTGAATATGAAAGAAGACGCTGGAGAAGCAGCATGAACAAAATTGTTTTTCATCGAATTCTCATTCATGGAGATGATGTTCGGAAGCTTAATAAATTAGACTACCATTATTTAAAAATTGTCAAAGTCAATATTCAAAAGGGTTGGCTGTTGGTGGAAACAGAAGATAATCTCGAAACGTTCATGTCAAAATCACACCTTAACGAATCTTCCCACCAATGAAAATCATTCTTCAGCGTGTAACAAAAGCCTCGGTTACTGTGAACAAGCAAGAAGTATCTCGAATTGGTCGTGGCTATTTGCTTCTTTTGGGAATTCACCATGCAGACACCGAAGACACGGTCAAAACTGCCATTGAAAAAATAGCGAAGCTCAGGCTGTTCAGCGATGAAGATGGAAAAATGAATTTAGATATTCAAACGGTTTCAGGTGAGATTTTAGTTGTGAGTCAATTCACCCTATATGCCAACACGCAAAAGGGAAACAGACCCAGTTTTATAGAAGCTGCAAGACCAGAGCAAGCTATTCCCCTGTATGATTTCTTTTTGAAAGAACTGGCTAAATTCGTTCCGGTTCAAGCTGGAATATTCGGGGCAGACATGCAAGTGGAACTCATAAACGATGGTCCTGTGACCATGCAATTGGAGTTTTAATTAAAATGTTGTAGTGACTCGCCACGTTTCATGGCATGGTAGTGACCAGATAATTTACCTATCCATCTTGAAAACACCTGCATAGCTTCCTGAGTTTC
>VGFR01000181.1 GCA_016868835.1 Bacteroidota bacterium
TGGATCGCGATCATGACAAAGAAGTTGCGGAATTGAAGAAAGTACTTGTAGATAAATTAATGGCAATTGTAAAAGATGCCACATCACAAGGTGTATTCAACTACTTCAAAGAAGAACAAGTAAAAAAAGGTACTAAATTCTCAAGCAAGGTGCTTTCTACCATTGACTACAGTGTGGTTAATACTGAAGGATGGACAAAAGATGAGAATACCAATAAGCTTATTCGCAGATGCATTCACAACTTCAATTTGAAATACAATGAGTTGTTGGGTTCATATAAGCGCATGAAATTCCAGATTACTGTGGGTGATGAACTACCTGCAGGAATTGTAAAATTGGCGAAGGTTTACATAGCTCAAAAGCGTAAATTACGCGTGGGTGACAAGATGGCCGGACGTCACGGGAATAAGGGTATTGTTGCACGTATTGTTCGCGACGAAGACATGCCTTTCCTTGAGGACGGAACAACTGTAGACATTGTATTGAATCCACTTGGGGTACCATCTCGTATGAACCTTGGTCAGATCTATGAAACCATTCTAGGATGGGCTGGTCAAAAAGTTGGAAAGAAATTCGCAACACCAATCTTTGATGGTGCGTCTTTAGATGATATCAACAATGAAACCGATGCGGCAGGAGTACCTCGCTTTGGTGTTACGTATTTGTTTGATGGTGGAACAGGAGAACGTTTCGAGCAGCCAGCAACTGTGGGTGTAATCTACATGATTAAACTTAGCCACATGGTTGATGATAAGATGCACGCTCGTTCAATTGGACCGTACTCTCTTATTACACAACAGCCATTGGGTGGTAAGGCTCAGTTCGGAGGTCAGCGTTTCGGAGAAATGGAGGTTTGGGCTCTTGAAGCTTACGGTGCGGCAAACATCTTACAAGAAATTCTTACAGTTAAATCGGATGACGTTATTGGTCGTGCGAAGACGTATGAATCGATTGTTAAAGGTGACAACATGCCAACTCCAGGTATTCCGGAATCATTCAATGTATTGTTGCATGAATTACGCGGCTTAGGATTAAGCATTACTTTGAATCAAGCGAACCATTTCGATTCAAACAACTAACTGAATTAAGAATACAAACTGTATACAATGCTTCAAGCAAAAAAAGTAGCAAAACCAACGAGTGATTTTAAATCAATCACTATTTCGTTAGCTTCACCCGAAGAGATTTTAGAACGTTCTTCAGGTGAGGTTTTGAAACCCGAAACAATCAACTACCGCACTTACAAGCCCGAGCGCGAAGGTCTTTTCTGTGAAAAGATTTTTGGTCCGGTGAAAGATTATGAGTGTCATTGCGGAAAATACAAGCGTATCCGATACAAAGGAATTGTTTGTGACCGTTGTGGTGTTGAGGTAACTGAGAAAAAAGTACGTAGAGAGCGCATGGGACACATCTCTTTGACTGTGCCTGTTGCTCACATTTGGTATTTCAGATCACTTCCAAACAAAATTGGATACTTATTGGGTATGCCATCTAAGAAGTTAGATCAAATCATTTACTATGAGCGCTATGTAATCATTAATCCAGGTCCCGTGACTGATTCTGAAGGTCAGTCGTTGGAAGCTGGACACTTCTTAACCGAAGAAGAATACATGGACATCATAGATCAACTTCCAAGAGAGAATCAATTCTTGGATGATAAAGATCCAAACAAATTTGTTGCGAAAATGGGTGCTGAGGCACTTCATGAGCTTTTGTCTCGTCTTGATCTAGATGCATTATCGTATGAACTTCGCGACAAAGCCAACAAAGAAACTTCGCAGCAACGTAAAAATGAAGCGCTAAAGCGTCTTCAGGTTGTTGAGAATTTCCGTGATGCCAATACGCGCGTAACGAACAGACCAGAGTGGATGATAACTCGTGTTGTGCCTGTTATTCCACCCGAACTTCGTCCGCTTGTGCCGTTAGATGGAGGTCGTTTTGCAACTTCAGATTTGAATGATTTATATCGTCGTGTAATTATCCGTAACAACCGTTTGAAGCGTTTGTTGGAAATTAAAGCACCTGATGTAATTCTTCGCAATGAAAAGCGTATGCTTCAGGAAGCGGTTGACTCATTGTTTGATAACAGTCGTAAATCTTCGGCAGTAAAAACAGAAAGCAACAGACCATTGAAATCGCTTTCAGATTCATTGAAAGGTAAACAAGGTCGTTTCCGTCAGAACCTATTAGGTAAGCGTGTCGATTATTCAGCACGTTCTGTAATTGTTGTAGGTCCAGATTTGAAATTACACGAATGTGGTCTTCCAAAAGATATGGCTGCCGAGCTTTTCAAACCGTTCATTATTCGAAAAATGATTGAACGCGGAATTGTAAAGACCGTAAAATCTGCAAAGAAAATCGTTGATAAAAAAGAGGCTGTTGTTTGGGATATTTTGGAAAATGTGCTGAAAGGTCACCCTGTTCTTTTGAACCGTGCCCCTACCCTTCACAGATTGGGTATTCAAGCATTCCAACCAAAATTAATTGAAGGTAAAGCCATTCAACTTCACCCGCTAGTATGTACAGCATTCAACGCTGACTTTGACGGTGACCAAATGGCTGTGCACGTTCCACTTGGAAGTGCTGCTATTC
>VGFR01000182.1 GCA_016868835.1 Bacteroidota bacterium
TCCAACTGGAATTATAACTCGCATCAAAAGCCGCAGTTGCTATAGTTGCATTCGAGGTAATGGCTGCGGTTGGAACCGTTGGCACCCAATTCACGGTCATATTGTAAATTTTTATGGCATCTGTTGCACCACCACCCCATCCATTATCTGAGTATGACATGATTGGGCATGGGGTTCCTGCTGGTGGCAAAACACCATCGCTCGCATCACAAGCCAAAGGACAAAAGAAACCACCTGTTGGCGGAGTATAGGTTGCGTATACTGAACGTGCACCAGGAGTTCCTACTAACATTGCACTGCGCTCAAATGCGAAAACTTTTTGGGCTGATTGATTGGAAGTCATGTAGTACCCGTCTTGCCATACACTGAATTTCAGATAATCAGGAAACTGTGGAGAAGTAAAAGTGTATGTGTAATACGATCCTAAAGGATCTGCGGTTGTTGAAATGGCAATGTAGATTCTGTTGTTACTTACTCCAAATTGTGACAAGAACCAACGATCTGCTGCTTTGTCATAGAGTACAATAGGGTCTCCGTTATTCGGTGTTGCTGGTGACCACAAGCTCCCTAGTGTTCCGGTCAACATGGTTGCACCAGTTGTTTTGTTGTACACTTTAAAAACGGTTGCGTTTATCATTTGAATGTAGTGGTTTGGACCAACCGCACCCGATGGGTCCATCGGTCGAAATCCACTTGCCGTTTGACCGGCCCAGTTCACACGCGTTTGCCCTGCATCTGTTTTACCCCCGTCTGTTTGCATTGACGCTGGGTCATTACCATATGCTTGACCATCTTTGTCTACAGTTAAAGGAAATTTCTGAGGCTCCCGAATTTTCCTGTCTTGAGACTCCCCCTCCTTTTCAATCACTTCAAATTGAGTTTGATCTGCAAAAATTTCTCTCAATGGGCGTGTAATGTGAAACTCATCTGCTACAATGTATCCGGATTCGGATTCCAGACTAGGCAGGTTGTTTTGTGCCGTCAAAGAAAAACATGACAACACAGCAAAAATTAAAATAAAACGATTGAACATGGTTGATTGGTTTCTAGATAAGTGCGTAAGATACATTTCGTTAATTAAAACGACAAAAAAAAGATACTACATTCTCGTAGTTGCGCAGTGACAATCAACCAAATGATCATTCACCATTCCCACAGCTTGCATGAAGGCATAACAAATGGTTGAACCTCTGAATTTAAATCCTCTTTTACCAAGAGCCTTGCTCATTGCATCTGACTCAGCTGAGGTTGATTGCAAATCACTTAAATTTTCCGGATGGTTGTATTTGGTTTGAAAATTTGTAAACTGCCAGATGTACTTACTGAAGCTTCCAAATTCTTTTTGAATTTCCAAATACAATCTCGCATTCTCAATGGCTGCAATAATCTTTAATCTATTGCGTATAATCCCCTCATCGAGCATGAGTCGATCAACATCTTTTTCATTGAACTTAGAAATTTTCAACGCGTTGAAATTGGCGAAAGCCCGACGAAAATTTTCTCTTTTTTTTAAAACAATATACCAACTCAATCCTGCCTGAAACGATTCAAGAATTAAAAACTCAAATAATTTTTCATCTTCGTAAACCGGCACTCCCCACTCCTCATCGTGGTAACGCATATACAATTCATCTTTCGTGCACCAGCCACACCTATTCTTAGAAATATCCAGCTCCATTACTTTTGCCTGAAATACAAACGCACAGGCACCCCCGTTAATCTAAAATGCTCTCGAAGTTTATTTTCTAGAAAACGCTGGTAACTTGACACCACATTTTGAGGGGTGTTACAGAAAAAAGCAATGGCCGGACTTTTAGTTGGAAGTTGGGTAATGAATTTAATTTTAACCTCCTTTCCCTTCACAATGGGTGGCGGATAGTTTTGAATGATTGGCAACATAATTTCATTCAGCTTAGACGTAGGGAAATGTTGCAATCTGTTTTCAAAAACTTCCATTCCAGCTTCCAACGCCTTTAAGATTCTTTGCTTCGTAACATTCGATGTAAATAGAATTGGAACGTCTGTGAAAGGTGAAATTCGTTTTTTAATTTCATCTGTCATGACTTGCACACTCTTGTGATCTTTTTCTACCAAGTCCCACTTGTTAACTAAAATTACTATTCCTTTATTCGCTTCTGTGATCTCCCCGAATATGCTCAAATCTTGCTTTGTAATACCTTCCACCGCATCTATAAGAAGTAAACAAACATCGGCGTTTCGAATGGCCTTAATGGTTCGAATTGCGCTGAAGTATTCGATATCATCCTCAATTTGTTTTCTCTTACGTAACCCAGCTGTATCAATCAGCATGAGTTTTTGATTGAAAGCATTAAACTCAGTATGTACCGCGTCTCTTGTAGTACCAGCAACGTCTGACACAATACTTCTTGACTCACCCAACAAGGTGTTCAACAATGTAGATTTTCCTACATTCGGTCTTCCTACAATTGCAATGCGGGGTAGGTCTGTTGCAGTTCTTTCGGGCTCTTCCGGAATCAACGCACAAACTTCATCAAGCAACTCCCCTGTTCCATATCCATTATTCGCACTTACACTATATAACTTGTCTCCAAAACCCAATGC
>VGFR01000183.1 GCA_016868835.1 Bacteroidota bacterium
ATTTCTATGAATATCCAGCTATTGGAAACACTGCAGCTGGTCAAGATCTATACTTAGCTCCATTCTACGATTATGACCAAGATGGTTTTTATAATCCACAAAATGGTGACTATCCATGGTACGATTTCCTAAGAGAAATTAACTGTGCCGAAAGAAGAAGGGAAGACATAGTTCCACTTTTCGGAGACCAAACATATTATTGGATTTTCAACGACAAAGGAAATGCCCATACCGAATCTCAAGGACAGCCCATTGGTATGGAAATCCGTGCGCAGGCATTCGCTTTCACTTCAAATGACGAAGTGAACAACATGACATTTTATAACTATGTATTAATTAACCAAGGATCACAAACACTGACAGAGACTTACTTCGGATCTTGGGTTGACCCTGATGTAGGTAATGCTCAAGATGACTATGTGGGTTGTGATGTTCAACGCGGTTTAGGATATTGCTACAATGGTGATGCTTTCGACGATGCAGCAGGTGGATCGCTTGGATACGGCAACAACCCTCCGGCTGTAGGTGTAGACTTCTTCGAAGGTCCTTATCAAGATGAAGACAATAAGGACAACCCACTCAGCACAGATATCATTACAGCTATTGACGAAGATGGTATTCCATACAAAGGGCTTGGTATTGGTTACGGTGATGGAGTTGTTGACAACGAACGTTTCGGAATGAGGAAATTCGTTTATTACAACAATAGCAATAACCCCATTAATGGTGAACCTGCTCTTCCAAGCCACTTCTATAATTACATGAGGGGTTTCTGGAAAAATGGTCAACGCATGAAATACGGCGGAAATGGTGCCAATGGAGCTGGAGTATCAAATATTGAAGCTGACTATATGTTCCCAGATGATACTGATCCATTGCATTGGGGTACTGGTGGTGTTATTACAGATGACTGGTCTGAAGAGTCTAGTGGAAACGCTGCTAACGACCGTCGATTCATTCAAGCTGCTGGTCCTTTCACTTTGAAGCCTGGTGATTACAATAACATTACGTTGGGTATTGTTTGGGCAAGATCCAACAGTGGAAATCCTTTTGAATCTGTAAGATTACTTCGCGAATATGATGACAAGGCCCAAGCGTTATTCGATAACTGCTTTGAATTGGTGTCTGGACCAGATGCTCCAGACGTTGCAGTTCAAGAGCTAGACAAAGAAGTTATCTTAATGCTTTCTAATGACAATCCAATTTCAACCAACTACCAAGAAAACTACGGACCAAGTCAAGGCGGTTTCGACCCTTCAATTCCAGAAGAACTTTCCGACGGAACGCAATTGGACTCTACAGATCGTTCATACGCATTTGAAGGGTACTTGGTATATCAATTAGCCAATGCAGATGTTAGCTCTGATAATTTAGATGACATTACAAAAGCCAGATTAATCGCGCAATGCGATGTTGAAAACGGAATTGGTCAAATCATCAATTTCTCTCGTGATCCTGAAACAGATTATATCATTCCTGAACTCATGGTTGATGGCGCTGATGCAGGTATACAACGTTCTTTTAGCATTAAAACAGATGCATTTGCAACTTCCAACAATGCTTTGATTAATCACAAAACATACTACTTCATGGTTATTGCTTACGGTTACAATAACTATCAACCGTATGACATTGGCTTGGAAAGAGGACAAGATGAAGCTTTCCTTGCTTCGCGCAAGAGTTCCATTGGAGAAATCAGAACCATTGCAGCTATACCTCACATACCTTCTCCTGAAAATGGCGGGACCATTCAAAATTCTAATTATGGCGATGGTGTTGCCTTGACAAGAATTGAAGGTAAAGGAAACGGCTTAAATGATTTGGTGCTCTCTTCTGAGTCAGAGTCAATCATTCTTGCTAACAACAATATTGCTGAATTAACCTACGCACCGGGAAAAGGCCCTGTTAAAGTAAAGGTGGTTGACCCACTTCGCGTGCCACAAGCTGACTTTGAATTGCGCCTTAAAACTTCTTCATTCGGTGAAGATGATCTAGACAGCATGTATTGGGAACTTGAAAACTTGAATGACGGTGAAGTGTATGGTACTTTCAAATCGTTCGGAACTGCCAGTGAAGATGTCATTCTCGATTGGGGACTCTCTGTAGAATGGGGACAATACACTTACCAGGATGATGGAGTTGTTGTTAACCACTATACGCAATTGGTTAAATCAACCATTTCCTATGCCGATGCTTCTCAACCTTGGTTGGCTGGTATTCAAGATGGTGAAGGATTTTCTGAACAAAACTGGATACGTGCAGGTACAGTTAAAACGGAAGGTACTGACCCACAAGCACTGTCAGAAGCCCTTTATGACGACTATGAGCAAGGTACTTCTGCAGCTGACTTCCCTTTCACCGATGCTAGCGAAAAATACGAAGCAGTAGTTGGTGGAACATGGTCTCCTTATTGTCTCGTGTCAGGAACTACCATTGATCCAAACGATGCCAATATTGTTGTAAACAACGTAGCTCCTACCATTGATGTTCTCAAAGGCGACCTAGATCAACTTGATTCTCAAGAAAGAAAATCAAATATCAAGGGACTGAATAACGTAGATATTATCTTCACTTCAAAC
>VGFR01000184.1 GCA_016868835.1 Bacteroidota bacterium
AAGAATGAAACTGGTTGAAGTAATATTTTCAATCAAAGTCCATGTGGTTGAACCAACAGGTCTGTATTGCAAATTGAATCCGGTTGTTCCGTCAAGAGCAGCCCAACCAAGAGTATATGTGGTTGTTCCGGATGTTTGAATGGCGTTCAATGAAAATGGAGCAATACATCCTCCCGCAGAACATTCGTTTAAAAGTAAAGTGAGGCTTGAATTGACATTTAATCTTCCGCCGGTTCCTACTTCATTGGTTAGGTTTGAAATTAAATCAACACCGTTGTAGATATAGTCTCGAACCATTTGTGCTCCAAGCTGTGGATCGGCATGAGCAATTGATGCAATTGATGCGCATGGGGCGCTGTATAAAAGTGCAATTCCTCCGGCTACACAAGGGCCCGCAAAAGAAGTTCCACTCGTATTTCCATAGTTTGAATTACCTGCCAGATACACATTTTCTCCCGGAGCGGCAATGTCAATATTCACAACACCATATCCGCTGAACGTTCGTACATCTGAATTATTCGTAGCAGTTACTGCAACCATAAATTCACTTGGACAAGCGGTGGGTAAATCACCTACCACATCTACATTCACATTGTTGTTTGCCGTTGATCCACATGACAATACACCATAATGTCCGAGAGAATCGTACATGGCACACCACAGGGGTGCACTAGATGGCTGTCCGTTATCAATACCCCAGCTGCTATTTGTTGCAACAACAAATGCTCCCGTTGCTCCATTGGTTTGATTATACATTTTCCGCATTTTCAATGGGTAATTGTAAGCGGCAATTGCATTGGCTTCACTCACTGAACCCATTTGAACTTGCATGATTTTCACATCCCAGTTGACTCCAGTAATACCCACACCGTTATCGCCTTTTGCTCCAATCATAGAACTTACTTGAGTACCGTGATTACCCGTGCTAATATTATCTGTGGTGTTTGAAACATTCCACCCATCAACATCATCTACATACCCGTTGCCATCATCATCAATGCCGTTACCAACAATTTCATTGGTATTGATCCAGTGATTGGCAATGATATCGGGGTGGTCCCATTTAGCTCCGCTACCTTCAACCACACAAACAACAATTTCATCGCCCAAGGCGGTTACCCCCCCAGTTGTAACATCCCATGCCAAATCAGAGTCAATGTCATTGTCCTGTGGGTCATTGTGAAACCATTGTTGACCGTAAGAAGGGTCATTCGGTGTAAGTCGTTCTTGCATGAGCCTATTGATTTGCGCCTGAGACATGGTAGAAGAAGTGGGCACAAAACGAATAATATCTGCAATGGGTAAAAATTCTTCTTTGAAAGAGAAATGAAATACGCGCATGACATCACTCAACTCACCAAGCAATTTGAATTCAGGTTGAATACCAAAAGTTTCGTTTAGTTCAGTAACAGCCTGTTGTGCCGTTTTGTCTTTTTTGAGTTGAATGATGACTTCTCCTCGAATGCGCTCCTGCGCGAATGCGTTAACAATGAGAATGGAAAATGTAAGGGCTAATACATGTTTAATCATACCAAGTTGCTTTGGTACCAAATATACGTCAGCACATCAGCACAAAATACTTGAAAATTAATTTTTATGCGTTTCTACCCACGGCATTCAAATCTTCAAATGCAGACTTTAAACGAGAAACAAATTCTTTTTCTCCTTCGCGCAGCCAAACACGTGGATCGTAGTACTTTTTATTTGGTTTGTCATCACCTTCAGGGTTTCCGATCTGATTTTGTAAATAAGCAGCTTTACCCGACATGTAGTTGCGTATACCAACTGTATAGGCCCATTGCATGTCTGTATCGATGTTCATTTTTACAGCACCATAAGAAATGGCTTCACGAATTTCTTCTCTTGTTGAACCGCTTCCTCCATGAAAAACAAAGTTGACGGGTTTTTCAGTAGTGCCAAATGTATGCTGAATATGATCTTGTGAGTTTTTCAAGATAACAGGGGAAAGCTTCACGTTTCCTGGCTTGTACACACCGTGTACATTTCCAAAAGCAGCTGCGATGGTAAATCGATTTGAAATTTTCATCATATGCTCATATGCATAGGCCACTTCTTCAGGTTGAGTGTAAAGTTTAGAGCTGTCTACATCTGTGTTATCTACACCATCTTCTTCACCACCAGTGACACCCAATTCAATTTCCAGAGTGATTCCCATGGCGGTCATTTTTTCAAAATACTTCACGCTCAGCTCAATGTTTTCTGCGAGCGATTCTTCAGAAAAGTCGAGCATGTGAGAACTGAAGAGCGACTTTCCTGTTTTTTCAAAATGGCGTTGCCCGTGTTCCAGCATGCCGTCCATCCAAGGAAGTAGGTTTTTCGCACAATGATCAGTGTGCATAATAACAGGAACACCATACATTTCTGCTAGAAGGTGAACATGCATTGCACCGCTTACCGATCCCAGTACAGAAGCAGCTTGCGTTTTATTGTCCAAAGCTTTACCTGCATAGAATGCACCGCCGCCGTTAGAAAATTGTACAATTACTGGAGAATTCAAATCTTTTGCGGTTTCCAATACAGCATTTATACTGTTCGTTGATAC
>VGFR01000185.1 GCA_016868835.1 Bacteroidota bacterium
GAATGCATACATGATGAATTATAAAAATCAATTGGTATTAACAGGTGCGGTGAATGATGTAGGTGCTCCCGTTCGAACTAATGTGAAAGAATCATTCCGAAGAGGAATCGAAGTTGCAGCAAATGTTCATCCAATAGACCGTGTAGAATTCAACATGAATTTGACGTGGAGTGCCAATCGAATATCTAATTTTATTGAGGAAATATACAACTATGATTTAGGTGAGGTAATGTATGTGGAAAGAGGAAATACACCGATCGCCTTTAGCCCAAATATAATTGGTGCTTTCCAAGCCAGTTATGCGATTATCCCAGAATCTTTGACCAATGCGTATTCAAAATGCAATCATCAATTGTACTTGTTATTGAATCAAAAATATGTTGGAGAACAGCATTTAGATAATACGGGAAACGCAGATGCGACCATTCAGGCCTATTTCCCAACCGACCTTGGAATTCAATTGAGAAGATTCAAGCAAGTTTCAGATTCATACACGGTTCCTTCCAATTCAAAAAATAAAGGAGTCAAAGAAATGACATTGAGTTTTTGGCTGAACAATGCCATGAATTTGAATTACGAGACCAATGGCTATGCTTATTCCTACATAAGCGGAACTCAGGTGACCGAGCGGTTTTATTATCCTCAAGCAGGAAGAAATTGGATGGTGAATCTAACAGTGAATTTTTAATTACTTCATTGTAACTACATGCACGTGATCTTTCAATTTCACTGTTACGTGTTCTTGCAAAGTTGTAGATAATTTTAATCCTACAATATCTGCTTTAATGGGAAAAGTTCTGTGCTTGCGCTCAACCAGAACTGCTGTACTTAAATGCGTGATTGGATGCTGAATCAAATGCGCACATGCCCACATAAAGGTCTTTCCAGAGTTCATAACATCATCAACAAGCACAACACTTGTATTTTTGAGTGACTCTTTTGGTAGCTCAAATGTTGGTGCTTCATTTGGTTTTTCAATGTTCAATTGAATACTTCCCAAGGAAATGGTTTGCTGAGTGTGCAGTTTAATTTCAGAGACTAACAAATTTGCCAATGCAGAGCCATTCGAACCAATGCCAACAAACACAATGGATTTTGAATCTAAATTTCGTTCCAAGATTTCAAAAGCCATACGTGAAATTTTCTGTTGAATTTCTTCATGATTGAGTAGAGTAGTTTCAGGCATATTGAGGTTTTTTATCAAGTTAGTAAAGTAAGAAATACATAAGATACAGAACACTCACGAAAGTAATAAATACAAATGCCAACCATAATTTTCTTTTGAAAACAATATTTTTTAAAGCTAATTTTAACTCAATTGAATCCTGACCATAGTATTCGAGTTTCGTTATTGCTGTGCGAAGCATAGGCGTGTTGTTCGATAAAATAGCTTTTCCAGCAAGTTGCTGATGATGCTCTATTAAATCAATTTGGAGCTTTTTAGCTAGTTCAGTGGTCTTAAATCGAGGTGTATTCAATAAAATTTTTTGGTACACTTGCTCAGCCCGAAATAGGTTTCCTTCAGAAATCCAAAAAGCTAAATCTTCTTCAATTTTCATCTCGGTTCAATTGAAACATGAATATTTATATTTCTAATAATCTTGTCATCCTGTACCTGAAGTAAGTTCTGATTCATTCCAATTGTAGTGAAGAAGGCATTCATACGCGAAATCCAATCGACCAAATTTTGCTCAGAAATTTCGAGATATTTCGATTGCTTATTGATTTCTTTCAGGATATCTGAAAGATTAAAGACAAATTGATTACTTCCTAAAATGAGTTTAAGATGCCGAATGTCCAATTCATTAAGCTGGTAAATTGCCCCTTTAAACCTAATTCTATTTTTAGTTAAAAATTGCAATTCATTGAATCGCTGATTGGTCTGACTCAATGCTGTTCTTTTTTTGTTTCTGCTCTTGCGAATGAGAACGAAGATCAAAATTATTGTTGAAATAATTAGGGTTGTCCAAAGCAAATACGCAGATTCATAGACAATCAGTGGATACGTTGCTTCAATAAAAGGTTCAAGTTCTGACCAAGGTTTTTTTTCAAGCACAAAGTATGTTTCTTTGCTAATGAGATAAACCAAATTGCCGTCAGTTACGCAGAAAGTACTGTCATTGGGTTGAATGATTCGGTCATAAAGTTTCGAAATGCCACTCGGTAAATTCAACTCTCCAAATTGTAAGGTTTTGAAATCAATGCAAAAGGGTTTCAGATTTTCAGTGGTTCCCATGAAAAGACAAAAGCGGTCGTTCGAGAGCAATTCTCCTCGTTTCAAGAGATTAAAATCGGATATACATTTATTTGAAATAGCACCTAGATTTTGCCATTTCATTTCGTTTAAGTCAATTCTAAAAAGTGAATCAATATATACAGATTCATTGCTATTTACCTGACTATATCGGGTGTTTCCAAAGCTGAAAAGAGCGTGGTTTTTCTCATCATAGAATTGCAGTTTGTTGCTTGTAGGTAATTCAATGTTGGTGGGAAGAATTTCCCATTGCCCTCTATGATGTTCAA
>VGFR01000186.1 GCA_016868835.1 Bacteroidota bacterium
AAAATCACTGGCTTCCCTACCAAACACAATTCCGAAACGCTCATGGCTCCGGCCCTTGAAATGACAACATCTGCTGCAGCATAAACCAAGGCCATATCTTGAATAAAATCTACTAGTAGCCTTGCTTCTGTGTCAGGATATTTCAAGCGCAACTGTTCTTTATACGTTTTTCCACATTGCCATATGATTTGAAACCCTTCTCTTTCCCACAGATCCAATGATGCCTCTACGGCTTCATTCACAGCGCGAGCCCCTAAACTTCCTCCAATAATTAGAATGGTTCGCTGCTGTTCTTTCAAATTCAATTTTTTTCTAGCTTCTGACTTTGTGAAGAGCAAATCCACAAACTCTATTCGAACCGGATTTCCGGTATGTACAATTTTTTCTTTAGGAAAAAACGCATCCATACCATTATATGCCACACAAATGCGTTTGGCCAATTTCGCCAATAATTTATTTGTCACTCCAGCATATGAATTTTGTTCCTGAAGTAATGTTGGAATTCCCAATCTCGCTGCAACGCGCAATGTAGGCCCACTTGCATATCCTCCAAAACCAATAACAACCTGCGGCTTAAAAGATTGAATTATGGACTTTGCCTTTTTTAAACTTTTCCATATTTTGAATGGAAGCAAGAGGTTTTTCAATGTTAGTTTTCGTTGCAAACCTGCAATGGGTAGCCCTTGAATTTCAAAACCTGCTTGAGGAACTTTTTCCATTTCCATTCTGCCTTCGGCACCTATAAAAAGAATTTCGCAATTCGGATTCCGACGTTTAATTTCTCTGGCCACGGCTACGGCAGGAAATATATGACCTCCAGTACCACCTGCAGAGAGTATGACCCGTTTCAGTGCTTTTTCCATCATTCAAAAATCTCTGTTTCTTCTTTTTCCTTTTCCAATTTGGATATGGCTAGTATGATTCCAAACATCATGAAAGTGAATAAAATTGAAGTTCCTCCCATACTCACCATTGGAAGCGGCTGTCCTGTAGTAGGAATTAAATCTACAGCAACTAACATATTCACAAAAGCCTGAACAGTTATCATTAATCCCAATCCAAGTGCTGCTAAGGCTCCAAATTGTTTTGGAGACCGAACGCTCGTTCGAATGACTCGAAATAAGAAAATAACATAAAGAAAAATTAAACAAAATCCACCTATGATAGATCCATACTCCTCAATAACAAATGCGAAAATCATATCGCTATATGGGTGTGGTAAGAAGTTTCTAGAAGAGCCTGAACCGGGCCCCTTCGGTATAACCCCTCCTTCATGAATTGCAAACTTGGCCAATTCAATTTGATAATCAGAATCGTCTATTTTACCTGCATCAGCCTCTTTCTTAAAAATTCGATTCTTCCAAGTATCATAACGTGGCAACAATTTATCAGGTCCAAACTCACCCAATACAATGACAAGCACCATAAAGCTGAGAACAAACGCCGCAAGTTTAAATAAATGTTTCCATGGTACACCTCCAACAGCAAGAATAATAAAACAGACAAAACCAAGAAGGGCTGCGGTGGAAAAGTTTGCTGGTAATATGAGTAGACAAACCACTGCAATGGGAAAAACAATTGGAAGAACACCTTTTCTAAAATCCTTCAATTCTTTTCGCTTCACAGTTAGCTGTCTCGCTATATATGTCAGGAGAACCAATTTTGCAAAATCACTCGTTTGTATGGTCAATCCAATTCCTGGTATTTTCAGCCACCGGTCTGCGTTGTTAATGTTCGATCCAAACATCAAAGTCATTACGAGTAACAAAACAGCAATCCAAATGGCCAATTGCGCACCACGACTGATATAATTCAATGGCATGAGATGTATCAAGAACATAACCACAAATCCAAAGAATAGCATAAATCCGTGTTTCACTAAATGTGATATACTGGATCCTTCACCGCCCCATACCAAAGACGAAACTGCACTGTATACTGCCAGAAGCGAAAGCGCACTAAACAGCAGAGCAATGATCCAAATGACCTTGTCTCCTTTTACATATTGCAGCAGTTTTTGCATCTTTTTCCAGTTACAGTTTCTTTACTGCCATTTTAAATTGTCTTCCGCGATCTTCGTAGTTTTCAAACAAATCAAAACTTGCGCATGCAGGTGACAAAAGTACCGTATCTCCATCTCTACCCAAATCATAGGCTACGCGAACGGCTTGGTCAGCAGATTCTGTATCAACTATGGTATCAACCACTCCAGCAAATGCCTTGCGCAATTTTGAACTGTCCTTGGTGAGACAAACTATTGCCCTAACTCGAGATTGAACCAACTCAAGTAACTCTGAATAATCATTTCCCTTATCAGTACCACCTGCAATCCAAATAATTGGTCGTTCAACAGACTCAAGTGCATACCAAGTTGAATTCACATTTGTGGCCTT
>VGFR01000187.1 GCA_016868835.1 Bacteroidota bacterium
GAAAGTCGAACCAAATTAAAGTAAATGATACACATCGGAAACCGTCCTGAGGGTGCAACTCTTGACTACTTGGGACTGAAGCATGTAACAACGGCGTTTTGGAATTTAACGCCAGCAGAATTAGTTGAAGAAACCATTATTCGCGGAGAAGGCACCCTCTCAAACACGGGAGCATTGGCCATTGAAACCGGCGAATTTACGGGTCGTTCTCCCAAAGATAAATTTATTGTTAAGGATGCAAATACCGCCGATTCTGTCTGGTGGAGTCAATTCAATATTGCATTCGATTCAGATAAATTCGACAAATTATATCAACGCATGTGTGCTTACCTTGCAGGTAAAGATGTATATGTTCGTGATGCATATGTATGCGCAGATCCACGATACAGAATGAATGTGCGTGTGGTTACGGAATTCCCATTCAGCAATATGTTCGCTTACAACATGTTTTTGCGACCATCAGCTGAAGAACTTTTGACCATGAGTCCTGAATGGCACGTAGTCTGTGCACCCGGATTTATGGCCGACCCTGAAATAGATGGTACACGTCAGCACAACTTTGCAGTAATTGATTTTACCCGCAAAATGGCAATTATTGGTGGTACAGGATATACAGGAGAAATCAAAAAAGGGATTTTTACCGTGTTGAATTATGTGCTTCCACATGAGAAAAATGTGCTTTCCATGCACTGCTCAGCTAACGTTGGAAAAGAAGGCGACACCGCTGTTTTCTTCGGCTTATCTGGAACCGGAAAAACCACGCTTTCTTCCGACCCAAATAGAAGATTAATAGGTGATGATGAGCACGGTTGGACCGACTCTACGGTATTTAATTTTGAAGGCGGTTGTTACGCAAAGACCATTGATTTGTCTCGAGAAAAAGAACCGCAGATTTATGATGCTATCAAATTTGGTGCGTTGTTAGAAAATATTGGTTTTGAAGCTGACGGATGCACTCCTGATTATGCCGATTCCACCAAAACAGAAAATACCCGTGTTAGCTACCCCATACACCACATTGATAATATCATGGATCCAAGTATGGGTGGTATTCCAAAAAATATTTTCTTCCTTACTTGCGATGCCTTCGGTGTGTTGCCTCCAATTTCAAAACTGAATAAAGGTCAAGCCATGTATCAGTTCATTAGCGGTTATACCGCCAAGGTTGCTGGAACAGAGGCAGGTATTACAGAGCCTACAACAACCTTTAGCGCTTGTTTCGGTGCTCCGTTTTTACCTTTACATCCAACAGCTTACGCTGAAATGCTTGGAAAGAAAATTGACGAGAGTGGTGCGCAAGTATGGCTCATTAACACCGGATGGTCGGGCGGATCATATGGAGTGGGAAGCAGAATGAAATTGAGTTTCACTCGCGCCATGATTACAGCCGCGTTGGAAGGCAAGTTAAATGAGGTTGAATATGTAAATCACGAAGTATTTGGATTGGCTGTGCCAATAAATTGTCCTGATGTTCCATCTGAAATTTTGAATCCAAGGAATACATGGGCTGATCACAATGCTTATGACACAAAAGCCAATGAACTTGCTGAGAAATTTGTGAATAATTTCGAGAAGTTTAGAGATTTCGCAAGCGAAGAAATTATGAGTGCTGCTCCTCGCGTGGCGGTAAAATAATAGAGTATGAAAAAAAAACGAGGCCATAGTGTTTGGATATTCCTTGCGCTATGGTCTTGTGATTTTTCAGACCCTGTAGACCTCAGTGGGGTAGACAAGGAATGGAGAGAGTATCAGATTCGATCTAAAAAACGTGAGGCCAATATTTTAGCATACATGAAATCAGATGTGGAAGTTACCGTTTGGACTTCTTTGCTTGAGTTGAGCACTTGGCGTGATTCTTTATTAGAGCGTGATTATACTGTTCTTACCCCGTCAGACGCAGTTTTGCGGAAGGTAGGACTTCAGACATTTCAAGATTTGGTTCCAGCTGGGCGAAGAAAAGAATTGAACGCGTGTATGGGAAGGCATTTAATTCCCGGTCGATTTCAATACAGGGAGGGAATGGATACTACCATTCGCAATGCATTAGGTGAAAATATTCATATTCATGGAAATCAAATTCAGAATGTGGAGTTAACAAATCTCACTCACGAATGCGAACGTGGCAATATGATTCGAATTCGAGGAGTTTTGAATTAACTCAATTGCAACAGTTCAATGCGCACAGCGCGAATAGCCGCATCTAAATTTTTAGTTCCAGCTGCAGCTTCCAATTCAGTAATCCAATGAGCCAGTTGAATGGCGGGCCCGTTCGGATCTACTTTTGAAAATGCAACTTTTACCAGTTCAGTTACTTCGGCTTTGGCATCTTGAATGTTTTGCCATGTGCTTTCCGAAACATACAATTGCAAGGAAACATTGTGTTCAAAT
>VGFR01000188.1 GCA_016868835.1 Bacteroidota bacterium
ATACAGCGTCTTTTATTATAGAGGTTTTACCCAGTCCAACTATTTCAATATCAGCTGATGAATTGCAAGCTTGCGATAGCATTACCACAGATTTAAATGCTGTCTCCAGTGGAGGTGTTAATTTCGAATGGAATCTTGCAGCAGCGGGAAGTTTTGTCGGACAAAATCCAGACCCGATTTCATTTTACTCTCCTGGCGATTACCCCATCTCTGTGACAGTAACTGGACTAAACGGATGTGCCAATTCAGATGCAGAGGTGATTCACGTTTATGCCACACCTCAAGCCAACTTTCTGGTAAACAACGCATGCGAAGATGCCACAGCAAGCTTTCAAAACACTTCAACATCAGCCAATGGAAATCCAATTGTATCTACTTCATGGACATTCGGAGACGGAGGCAATTCCAATAGCAATAACCCAAGCCATATTTACAACGCTCAAGGTGATTATGTTGTAGTTCTAAACATTTCAACACCCTATTGTTCTGCGACCTCCTCTGATACAATAACTGTTTATCCATTACCTGCAGCAAGTTTCACGCAAGACCAGTCTTCTGGATGTCAGCCCGTAATGGTTCAGTTCTCAAATACGTCAACAGGTGCTGTGAACTATGCTTGGAATTTTAATGATGGAAATTTATCTTCAAATACGAATGCCGTTCATACATTTTATCACAGTGGAATTTCTGATTTTGTTTTTCAAGTAGAATTAATTGCTACCAATGAGTTCGGTTGTTCGAGCAGTACAACTTCAGATGTAACCGTTAATGGTGGAGCAGTAGCAAGTTTCAATGCAAGCGATGCAACTTTAGGTTGTGAATCAACACCAATTCAATTCGAAAACACCTCTTTAAATGCATCTTCAGTTGCTTGGAATTTTGGTGATGGAAGTGGTTCAATAGAATGGGATCCATCACACACGTTTAACAACAATACAGGATTTATTCAATGGTATACCATTCAACTTATTGCGAATTCTGCGGCTGGTTGTGCTGATACTACCGAATTGGAAATACCTGTCTATCCGTTATTAGATATTAAATTGCCGAATACGGTTTTTGAAGGATGTTCTCCTTTGGTTTTTGAGTCCCCAACGTTTGTTGGCGTTCAAGGTTTTGAGTGGGATTTTGGAGATGGCACCCAAACCAATGAAGCATTTCCAACTCATACATACTACAACACGTCAAATGCACCTCTCTCCTTTACAGTGCACTTTGTAGGAACCTCAGCTTTCGGCTGTGTAGACAGTGTTGATTTTCAGATTACCGTTAACCAACAAGCCATTGCAGCATTTACAACAAACACGCAGTCTGGATGCGGACCGTTGGAAGTTGTTTTGGAAAACAATTCAATCAATTCAGATTCTTATAATTGGAATTATGGGAATGGTTCAACCTCGAATATCAGTTCAACCTTTCACAATATCTCATTCGATAATTCAACATCAATACCTCAAAATTATGTTATTGTGTTAATAGCTGAATTGAATAACGGTTGCAATGATCAAGATTCAATTCTTGTGACTGTTAATCCTGCTGCAACAGCTGAGTTTTCATACTCTGGAAATTCGTGTTCACCAGCGAATATTTTATTCACGAATAATTCGAATCAAAATACACAGGCATATTGGACTTTTGGCGATGGAACCAATGCCTCCGTTTTTGAACCAAGTCATGTTTTTACCACACCTGCTTTAACAGATACAACGTATTCCATTACGTTAGTTACGAGCAATGCATTTGGTTGTGTCGATACAACAACTCAATTCATTGATATCAATTATACGCCGCAAGCTCTTGCTTCTATTGATAGTCTGTTTGGATGCTATCCCTTGAATGCTGCCATAAGTAACTTGAGTCAAGGCGCTTCGAGTTATTTGTGGAATTTCGGGAATGGTGTTACTAGTGCAAGCAATGCAACCCAATTTGTATTCGAGTATTTGAATATTTCCAATCAAGTTCAAACGTATCCGTTGTCTTTAACAGCTACAGCAACAAATGGCTGTTCTTCAATTTGGAATTCTACCGTTTCAGTTTTACCTGAAGTAACGGCCGAAGCTGATTTGTACGTACAAGGTTGTAATCCTGTTACCGTGAATTTTGTGAATCAAAGTAATGGTGCCATTTCATATTTATGGGATCTAGGCAATGGTGTTTTTGCGAATACAGCCAATGTTCAGAATTCTTATTTTAATCCAGGTGATTCCGATACCACTTTCGTAGTGAGTTTAACTACCACAAATAGCTATGGATGCGCGGTTACTCATGATTTTTATGTGCAGGTTTCTCCTCTGCCTGTTGCACAATTCAACGCAACTCCAATATCGCAAATTTGGCCGAATAACACTGTGAACATTACCAATCTCTCTACGGGT
>VGFR01000189.1 GCA_016868835.1 Bacteroidota bacterium
GGGCTCCCCTGGAGAACCATCCACACAACCTGCAAACCATGCTTGAGGTAAATTCGCATTTAAATTGGGGTTATCCAATTCAAGAGAACGCCCGTAGCCATTCACACCCAAAGGCCATGGCCATGATGTTTCATAGTTTAATTCTTGGTATGCATTACCCTGATGAGAAAGGATTCGAATGGTCTCTGACGTATTATTTAGTGAAAAGCCCAAGGGGCCAATTACATTTTGAACATTCGGATACATGGCATGGAACGCGGCAGTGTCCTCAGCTACCACAAGATAACCTCCTGCAGGTATACTTGTGGCCAATGGGAATTCAAAATTGTGGAAGATATTGGTGTCACGAACCGAACAACCAGATAAATCCATATCTACACTCATGGTATTGTGAATTTCCAACCAGTCTCCGCTTTGCATGGAATTTTCTGGTTCCGGCATAACCTCTGAAATATATACCGGATTTTGCACAGGGCTTCCCTCGAACCAAGCTATAAATGCTGCATTTACTGTTGGTGTAATTGTAAGTGTATCATTGTAATTCATTGATGAAAGCACACTGTTGGGTGACCAGTGATTGAATGTGAATCCTGGGTTTGGAATAGCGGTTAATTTAACTGGAACCCCTTGAAAGTAGATACCAGACCATGGATATTCATTCTCTCCAGGTTCAATGGTAGAAATGTGAATGCGACCTGCTCCCGCAGGATAAACATCAAGAGAGAAACTAACCTGACCATTCAAAGAGAAATGATTTTGAATAACGTTCCTTGCACCATTGATGCGTCCGGCGTTCCAATTCAACATATTGGTCATTGTAGAATTAAAACTCCACATATCTCCACCCCACATGGTGTGGTGACGCGAAATCCAAGGAGACACCTCATTGAGCATGGCAGTTCCCAATGTAGTTACCTTATCTTGTTGCCAAATGGTATTGATCAAATCGGCGTAACGATCTATAAAATAAATTCGAAATGATTCATTTTGAAGAAGCTTCGAACAGATAACATCGAGATGTATAAATGGATCATTGATGGCTTGAGCTATAAAATTCTCATTGGTTGCTGCTCCTGTTAAACCATATCCAAAATCCAAATCCATTAACATCATGCGCCACTTCTGTCCGGGCACATGCCAGAATTTAATGTTATTGGGATATCCGTTGCTCCAATCTCCGTTGCCATAATACGTTTCTGCAATAATGTAATCTGCAAAATTTTCAAGATCAATGAGCGAATCTGCTAATGAATAAAAATCTGAGGAACTTGGGTCAGCGTTCGAAATGAGATTGTACATGTCATTGAAATTATCCAATGTACCGTCATTGGCATCCATACCCATATAGTTCTCAGTAATAACTGTTGCCTCATCTGAATCATAATCCCAATTACTCTCTACCCAGTGTTTATTTAATGTTTCACGAAGTTCATATTCACCAAAATATTCACCATTTAAAAAGACAATTACCGGAGTGTAACCCATGTAATCTGTATGTGTGTTTTTGGTTAATCGTTGCATAAACGCATCGCGCATACGCGAGCCGTAGTAATCATTTCCACCGTTCCTAAGATTAAATCCTTTGTATTCTGTAATGAAAGGTTTATCTGGTATGCAGGGGTAATTGATTTTGGAAAAACCATACTCATCGCGACACTTCACTCGAAAACTTTTTTGAGGCTGCGCTCTAGACCACCCCCCGTGAATTTTCAAGCCAATTGCGCCTTCAAACTTTTGAGTGCTATCTGTTGCTAGATATTCAATGTAGGAAAACCTCTCCCAATCTTCCCAAATATTGGATCCAAAATATGGAAAGTTGGGGTCATAATCAGGCGGACCTAAAACATAAATACCCGTGTTGTAATCATACAAATTCGATGCGTCGGTTGAAATGGATATGACAGGAAGACCAATGAGTGTCTCATTGATAACATAGGTATTCTTCTCTGTTTCACTCGGCCATTGTTGACCCAATGGATCGAAGCTTCTTGCGGAAAGTACTGTCGTTTCCGAGATTGAAATAGCGTTTGTATATAACGGTGACAACAAAGTTGGTATACTTCCATCTAAGGTGTATCGAATTTCTACATTTGGATCTTGAATTGAAATTGAAATGGTTTGTCCTATTCCATATATGCCCGCAGGAATTGAAAAAATAGGCTTATTCACAAATCCAGAGTAGCAAATCGAACTGTTCAACGCATTGGGTGTAGGCATGTTACTAAAACACCACGATAGCCCGCTGTGGTTATAAGAAAAATCTACATCCATCTGGGGAGCTGTCACTAAATCTGCCGGAGCGCCATTGGGTAGACTGAGCATGATTTGATCACCCGTGCTTACTTCGACATTGGTA
>VGFR01000190.1 GCA_016868835.1 Bacteroidota bacterium
TCACAATCACTTTCCACACGAAGCAGAACAAAATGAAATTGGTGGGCCAGTTGCTTTCGCAATTTTTGCTTTCGCAGTGGTTATTGTGGCTATTTATTTCATGATTTCCTGGAGAAACTAATTCCTACATTGGAATTAAATTCGTTTGGTGTGCAACGCTTTTCGTTGTATTATTGTCTTTATCCTAAAGGGATAAAACCAAACGAAACCAAATGTTTAAACGCTTCCTATTTACCACAGCAATCCTGCTTGGTGTAACCTCATTGAATGAACTTCATAGTCAAGTTGTAATCAATGAGTTTTGTATTGCCAATTATTCAGATTACGCCATCAGCGGGGAGTTTGAAGATTGGGTGGAATTTTATAATCCAACAGGAGCTGCAGTCAGTCTTGCAGGCTATTATCTGAGCGATAATATCTTGAACCCAATGAAATATCAAATACCTGCAGGGGTTACGGTACCCGCAAACGGATATAAAATCATTTTGATCAGCGGACATGGCGATTATGAGCCCGCTTTCTTGGGACAAACAAACACGAATTTCAAAATTTTACAGTCCAAAGGAGAGGAACTTGTTTTTTCTGATGCAAGCGGAAATATTTTGGAAAGCTATGATTTTGATATCATTTCTCCCAATCAAGCCAATCAAAGTTATGGCCGATTGCCGAACGGTTCAGGTCCTATGGTAATACATACCAATCCTTCACAGAATGCGGTGAATAGCGGCCCCACTGCCACATCATACGCAGCTACTCCAACGTTGAGTGTACAAGCTGGTTATCAAGCAGGTCCCATTTCTGTTACCCTTGCAACTACAGAACCCAGTTCAACCATTTATTACACCACTAATGGACAAACACCCACGAATGGAAGTACGGTCTATGCAGGTCCCATCAATATCTCAACAACTACTGTATTAAAAGCCATTGTCTATTCTTCAACAGCGGGTATTTTACCATCTTTCGTTGAAACAAATACTTATTTCTTTGGAACAGACCAGCACACGGTGCCTGTTGTGAGCATCTCTGGTAATACCCTTGACGGCGGTTGGAATGGAGATGAGTTAACTACGATAGAGTTTTTTGATCAAAATGGGGTCTTCGTGGTTGAAGGTCATGGTGATACCAATGAACATGGTAATGACTCAAATGCCTACGGACAAAGAGGTTTCGATTACATTGATAGAGATGCACTTGGTTATGATGCCGAAGTTGAAGCAAACGTTATTCACACAAGCTCTAGACAAAGTTTCCAACGATTAATTTTCAAAGCAGCTGCAAACGACAATTATCCGTTTTCAAACGGTGGAGCGCACATTCGCGACGCATACGTATGTGAACTTTCACTTCTTGGAGACCTGCATCTTGATGAAAGGAAAACAGAGTCGTGTGTCCTTTACATCAATGCAGAGTATTGGGGAGTGTATGAAATTCGCGAAAAAGTTGACGATACAGATTACACAGACTACTACTTTGATCAGCCTGCAGGAAATGTTGACTTCTTGAAAACATGGGGCGGAACTTGGACCGAATATGCCGCAGCACCAGGATTCAATCCGCAAACGCAGTGGAATACTTTGGTCAATTTCATTACCACCAACAACATGGCTACACAAGCCAACTACGACTATGTTTTAACGCAGTATAACCACATGAGTCTTATAGATTATTTTATCTTGAATGGTTATACCGTTTGTACAGACTGGTTGAATTGGAATACGGCTTGGTGGAAAGGCACTGATCCACTGGGCGACGCAAGAAGATGGAGATATGCATTGTGGGATAACGATGCAACTTTCGGTCATTACATTAACTACACAGGAGTTCCAAGCACTCAGCCAACCGCTGATCCTTGTCAAATAGAAGGGGAAGGAAATGTAGGGGGGCAAGGTCACGTGCCTGTTCTGAATGCCTTGTTCGATAACGATGATTTTTTTGCAGACTACATTCAGCGTTATGCTGAACTTTCAAATACCATCTTTTCATGTGAACGCATGATAGAAGTACTGGATAGTATGATTCTCGTTATTGAACCTGAAATGACCCGACAAGTTCAACGTTGGGGCGGTAATTTAAATACGTGGAATAACAATGTTCAAGATTTGAGAGACTTCATTGAGGCAAGATGCGCATCAGAGATTGTAGGTGGAATTGAAGATTGTTATGATGTAACCGCTTACAACGTGACCTTCCAGATTTCAGGTGTAGGAGAAATTCAAGTGGGTGAAACGGAATTAAGTCCATATGAACTTCCTTGGTCTGGGACCTATTTCGGTGACCTGGCCATTGACCTCGAAGCATTAATTGATTCGGTTACAGATGGGCCATGTTCTTCATT
>VGFR01000191.1 GCA_016868835.1 Bacteroidota bacterium
ATGGATAACAAGCTGAAAAATAGAGGGAAGAGTTTATTCATGGCTCAAATATAGGCCTATCTTAGTGTCATGAAAAATTTGATTTTGTTTCTTTTTGCCTTGCCAGTTGTTTGTGTTGCACTTGGGCAAACTGAATTTATTTCTGACCCCTATACGCTGAGTATTAAGAAGAAAGTTGAACCGCCTATATTGGATTTTGTTCCCGGCTCTCTTCAGTTTGTTGATGCTGACGGCAATCATGCAATCAATGCCAATGAACAATGCTTCTTGAAATTTAAATTGCAAAACTCGGGTGTTGGAGATGGATTGAATTTGAAAGCGTTGGTGAAAATTTCAGGTACTACTGCCGGAATTGCGGTGGCAACCGCTACTTCTTTGAGCACATGTAAAAAAGGCGCTTCCATGGATTATAAAATTCCAATCACGGCTTCACAAAATACGGCGAATGGAAAAATAGTTGTGTCGCTCGAAATTGATGAGCCAAATGGATTCAATACACCAACCATGCAATTGGAAATTGACACCAAGGTTTTTCAATCGCCCGATGTGAAAGTAGTAGATTACGTGGTTTTCTCAAACAACGGTTCCACCAATTTAGAGTTGCGCAAGCCTTTCTCATTGCAATTGCTGGTACAAAACACGGGGCAAGGTGTGGCGAAAAATGTTACGGTGCGCTTGCCTGTGCCCAACAATGTTTTTATGCAAAGTGGAGATGAATTGAATACCATTGGAACGCTCCAACCCGGTGAAACACGAAGCGTAGAATATGAATTTATATTGAATACGAAGTTTGAAGGAAACACGCTTCCGCTGGTTGCAACCGTGCACGAGTCATACGGGATGTATGCTGAAAATTGGAGTCAGAGTTTCATGCTGAATCAAGCGTTAGCAGCCGAGCGCATGGTCATTACATCGCAGGAAGATGAAGAGCAAGACATTCAAATCGCCTCTTTGCGTTCAGATGTAGATAAGGACATTCCAACTGGAATCGCATCGAAACAGAACCGCTATGCGTTAATCATCGGCAATGAAGATTATTCTTCCAAACAACCGGGATTGGAGAAAGAGGTGAACGTAGATTTCGCTGCAAACGATGCGCGGGTTTTCGCGGAGTATGCTGAAAAAGTATTGGGCTATCCCAAAGAAAACATTCGCTTGTTAACCGATGCAACAAAAGGTACCATGTCTCAAGGTGTGGATTGGTTGGTGAAAAAGGCACAAGCACAAGGCGATGCTGAAATCATCTTTTATTACAGTGGTCATGGTCTTCCTGAAGAGGTGAGTAAAGAGCCGTATTTAATTCCTGTAGATGTAAGCGGAACCCAAGTTCAAAACGGACTTTCATTGATCACGGTATATGAACTTCTTGCTCAAAGCACAGCGCAGAAATGCGTGGTGGTATTGGATGCCTGCTTCAGTGGAGGCGCGCGAAACAAAGAGTTAACCGCATTGAAAGGTGTGAAGGTAAAAGCAAGTGTAGATGAAGTGCCTGGAAATATTTTGGTTTTAGCTTCAAGTTCAGGAACACAGAGCAGTGCTGTGTATAAGGAAAAACAGCACGGATATTTTACCTATTTCTTATTGAAAAACTTAAAAGAGAACAAAGGTCAGAATACCATTGAGAGTACCATGACCGAGGTAACGAAGAACGTGCGTTTGAAGGCGTTAGATATTTCAAAAGAACAAACCCCGCAAGCCTTGCCTGGGTTGGATATTAACAGTTCATGGAAGGAGTTGAAATGGTAAGGAATGAATGTGAGCTCATACGCATTCTCCTTCTTAGTATTTAGAATAAAAAATCAAATGAAAAAAGCAATTCTTCAAATCATAGTATTGGTGTTGGGTCTAACGGCTCGGGCACAGACCATCTCTAATTTTCGCTTGGAGCAGGTGGGGCAGCAGGTGCACGTTCATTATACATTAACAAGCAGTTCAGCTTGCGAGGTGCAATTGATGGTGAGTACAGACAATGGTAAAACCTGGAGCGGTCCGTTAACACAGGTATCTGGCGATGTTGGAAAGAACATCACGGCAGGTAACAAGCAAATCACATGGAATGTCTTGGAAGAGCGAGACCAATTGGTGGGAGACCAAATCCGGTTTAAAGTTGTAGCCAACGGTAAAAAATCATTTGAGCCCGAAATGGTTTTTGTGGAGGGCGGAACGTTTCAAATGGGAAGCTCATCGGGAGACTCAGATGAACGGCCGGTTCACTCGGTAACATTGAGTTCATTCAGTATTGGAAAATATGAAGTCACGCAAGCCCAATGGAAAGCAGTCATGGGCAACAATCCGAGCAATTTTACAGGTTGTGACAATTGTCCGGTT
>VGFR01000192.1 GCA_016868835.1 Bacteroidota bacterium
AATACAGCCGGTGCTCCCGACCCGTCAAAGTGGGGTTTTGATATCGGTACAGGCTCGAATGGATGGGGAAACAATGAATCACAGTTTTATACCAGTCGCCCTGAGAATGCGGTGGTTTCAAACGGCACTTTAAAGATCATTGCCAAAAGAGAATCTTATGGAGGAAGTCAATTCACCTCTGCGCGGCTCCTAACAAGGGATAAGTTTTCATTCAAATACGGAAAGGTGGAGACAAGAGCTAAACTTCCTGCAGGTGTTGGTACTTGGCCTGCTATTTGGATGTTGGGTTCTAATATTGGTAGTGTTGGTTGGCCTGCTTGTGGTGAGATTGACATCATGGAACATAAAGGTTCGCAGCCAAACAAAATATATGGAACCGTTCATTATCCGGGTTTCTCAGGAGGTAATGCAGTAGGTGGTACTGTTAATATTAGTAATGTCACAACTGAATTTCATGTGTATGGAGTGGAGTGGAATGAAACATCCATTCGGTTTTTTGTAGATGGTAATTTGTTTTTCACGTTTAATAATAATCAAAACATACCCTTTAATCATAATTTCTTCATTATCATGAACGTTGCCATGGGCGGAACTTTCGGTGGAAATATCGAAACTGCTTTTAGCAGCGCTATGATGGAGATTGACTGGATTAGAGTGTATCAATAAATCTCGTAATCAATAGTTAGTAGGGAGCGGGTCATATCTTTTTTTTCAATCAGGTATCTCTCGCTTTTTCTTTTAAAAATCTTCAATTATGAAGTTGACAAAGCTACTTTGTGGTGTATTTTCTTTCTTCACTTTTTTCATCTTGACCAAAGAACTCAAGGCGCAATCTGTCTTTGAGCAATTAGTATGGTCCGACGAATTTAATTATAACGGGCTGCCTGATTCATTGCGTTGGAGTTATGATGTTGGAAGGGGTTGTCCTCAAAATTGTGGTTGGGGCAACAATGAACTTCAGTTTTATACTCAGAATAGAAAAGAAAATGCGCGTGTTGAAAATGGGGTACTTATTATCGAGGCACACAAGGAAAATTGGGATAATGCAAATTACACATCTGCACGTCTTGTTACACGTAATAAAGGAGACTGGAATTACGGCCGTTTTGAAATTAGGGCCAAGCTTCCACAGGGCATAGGCATCTGGCCTGCCATATGGATGCTTCCAACCAATTGGAAATATGGAGCATGGCCGAAAAGTGGCGAAATAGATATTATGGAATTTGTGGGGTATGTACCGGACACTGTTTATGGAACTGTGCACACTGCAGCCTATAATGGGATGAACGGGTTGCAAAAAGTACGTAGTATTCAAGTAAAAGATCTTTCAAGTGCTTTTCATACTTATAGCATCGAATGGAATGCAGATGCTATTGTGTTTTATATTGATGGAAAAAAATATAATGAGTATAAAAACGACCGAACCGGTTCGGCTGCATGGCCCTTTGATCAAACTTTTCATTTGCTTTTGAATGTGGCGGTTGGTGGAAATTGGGGTGGAAAACAAGGCGTTGAACAAAAAATATTTCCACAGAGGATGGAAATAGACTACGTGCGTGTTTATCAGTAATTCAGCTGCTTTACTTTTATTTAAAAAATTTTGATTGTGTTCAAATTTCAGGCTACGGTTTTATTTCTTTTGTTTTGCTTTGTTCAGTCTTCACAAGCACAAAAAAATGTATCTACTACTTCCGGTGAACTCAATAGACGCGTTGATTCTCTGCTTCGGTTAATGACATTAGAAGAGAAGGTAGGTCAGCTCAATCAGTACACCAGCGATTGGAATTTCACAGGTCCTATCACTCCGGATAATGACAAGATCGGACAGATTCGTGCCGGAAAAGTTGGTTCCATGCTCAATGTTAAGGGGGTTGAACATACGCGCATACTTCAGTCACATGCTCTGCAATCAAGACTTAAAATACCACTACTTTTTGGTCAGGATGTGGTTCATGGTTTTCGTACTACTTTTCCCCTTCCCCTGGCAGAAGCCGCTAGCTGGGATATTGAAGCGATTGAACTAAGTGCGCGTATTGCTGCTACTGAAGCTGCTGCAGCGGGTGTTCACTGGACTTTTGCACCCATGGTTGATATATACAGAGATCCTCGTTGGGGAAGAGTAATGGAAGGCGCTGGGGAAGATAGCTATTTGGGTGCGCGCATAGCTGCTGCTAGAGTGCGCGGATTTCAAGGTAAGCAGTTAGGTGATTTAGATGCAGTGATGGCTTGCGCA
>VGFR01000193.1 GCA_016868835.1 Bacteroidota bacterium
AAGAATTTATAAAATACGAAACAATCAATCAATCTACACTCACTAATATGAATAAACTAATTTACGAAAGGTTGGTAGACCACGAGGCGAAACTCGCCGTGATCGGTCTTGGGTATGTGGGACTTCCCATAGCTCTTGAATTCGCAAAAAAAATAAAAGTTGTCGGCTTTGATATCAATCAGCAACGCGTTGATTTGATGAAGAAGAATATTGATCCGAGCAATGAACTTGAAGCTTCTGCTTTCGAAGGTTGCGACATTTTATTCAGTGCGAATATCGAAGATTTACGAGATGTAAACTTTTTTATCGTCGCTGTGCCGACACCAATTGATGAAGCGAATCTTCCCGATCTCAAACCGCTTTTAGGTGCCAGTAGAACGGTTGGAAAGGTTCTTAAACAAGGAGATTATGTCGTATTTGAATCGACGGTATACCCAGGATGTACAGAGGAAGATTGTATTCCAATATTAGAGGAAATGTCAGGTCTCAAATTCAAACAGGATTTTAAAGTTGGGTATTCACCAGAAAGAATTAATCCAGGAGACAAAGAGCATACCCTCCAAAATGTCATCAAAGTAGCATCGGGTTGTTGTGACGAATCGCTAGATCAAATTGCAAAAACATACGAATTGGTTGTGAAAGCTGGCGTTCACAGGGCTCCAACGATTAAAGTTGCCGAAGCAGCAAAAATCATTGAAAATACACAACGTGACTTAAACATTGCCCTCATCAATGAACTGTCTGTTATTTTCAATAAACTGAAAATCAATACCTTTGATGTGCTTGAAGCTGCAGGGACGAAATGGAACTTTCTTAAATTCACACCAGGATTGGTGGGTGGGCATTGTATTGGCGTAGACCCTTATTATTTGACTCATAAAGCTATGCAGGCTGGATATCATGCACAAGTAATCATGAGCGGACGTAAGATTAACGACTCAATGGGTGCGTATATCGCAGAACAGACAGCAAAAAAAATGATCAAACAAGGTAAGCATATCCAAGACACCAAGGTATTGATCATGGGTGCTACGTTCAAAGAAGATGTTAGCGATATCAGAAATTCTAAGGTGATTGACATCGTGAACGAATTGAAAACCTATGAGGTGAATGTTCACATTGTTGATCCACATGCCGCCTATAACGAAATGCTTCATGAATACGGTGTTGAACTCAAAACACAATGCGATGACGACTACGACGCAATTATTGTTGCTGTTAATCATAAGGAATACCTTGGCCTCAATGAATTCTACTTTAAAGGAATATTGAAAAATGAAAAAGGTGTTTTCATCGATGTTAAAGGGATTTTTAGAGGAAAAATTAAGGACTTAGAATATTGGAGTTTGTAATGGGAAATTTTGATCGAAAAATTCTAGTTACAGGTGGCGCAGGATTTATAGGCTCACATGTAGTGCGACGCTTTTTAACGAATTACCCAAATTACTTAATTGTTAATGCAGATAAGTTGACATATGCTGGAAACCTTGCCAATTTATCAGATGTGGAACATCTTCCAAACTATCGCTTCGAGAAAATTGACATAGTGGATGCCGAAGCCGTTAAAGGAGTTTTTAATAAATACGGAATCACAGATGTTATCCATTTGGCTGCTGAATCCCACGTTGATAGGTCAATCGAAGGACCAATGGAGTTTGTGATGACAAATGTGGTTGGAACAGTAAACTTATTGCATACAGCGAAAGATGCATGGAAAGGTGAAGCACACGTTTTTCATCATGTTTCTACTGACGAAGTATATGGAAGCTTGGGAGACACTGGTTTATTCACCGAGGATACTCCTTACGACCCGAGAAGTCCTTATTCGGCATCAAAAGCTTCTTCCGATCATTTTGTAATGGCATTTTACCATACGTACCATTTACCTGTGAAGATGTCGAATTGCTCCAACAATTATGGAAGTCATCATTTTCCTGAGAAGTTGATCCCCTTGATGATTCATAATATTCAAAACAAAAAGCCATTGCCAATTTATGGCAAAGGTGACAATATTCGAGATTGGCTGTGGGTAGTTGATCATGCAAGTGCTATTGATGCAATTTTTCACAAAGGAAGAATTGGTGAATCTTACAATGTTGGTGGCTTAAATGAATGGACTAATATTGAATTAGTAAAATTCCTTTGCAAAGTCATGGACGAGAAACTTGGTCGGGCAGCGGGAGAATCGGAGTCGCTCATTACCTATGTGACAGATCGCGCAGGT
>VGFR01000194.1 GCA_016868835.1 Bacteroidota bacterium
GGCACATATGCATGGGATTTTGGAAACGGTTCTTCTCCAGGAAATGCAGATGTAGTTCATCCTCAAAACATTCAATTGAATTCACTGAATGCATCGAATACCATTACACTGACCGTAACCGCTGATAATGGATGTTCTGAGAGTACAACATTGGTTGTGAATAATGCGCCCGATCCAGTGGCTTCCATTCCACCTCAAGACACTTTTTGTGACGGACTGAGTTATACCTTCGGAAATACATCAACAAATGCTTCTTCGTATTGGTGGGAATTTAATACCGTATTTAATGGCGATTATGCAGATGATCAATTCCCTTCTTTCACCTTTCCAGATACGGGTCAATATATAATTCAGCTCATTGCTTCGGCGCCTTTTACATGTCCCGATACAACCACAGGAAATTTGAGTATTTACGGAAATTTACAACCGAGTTTTCCAGCCCTTGAAGAGCAATGTTTTAGTTCGAACAGTTTTGATTTTCAGGCTTTGGGTGCAAGCACAAATAATGCTACTTACAATTGGAACTTTGGCACTCCGAATTTGGCCGATTCGAACGTTCAAAATCCACAAAACATTCACTTCCCTGAATCGGGGACCTTCACTGTGAGTCTTACCATTTCCGAGAACGGATGCACAGAAACGTACATTGATGATATTTGGGTTCCTCAAGATCCGGTTTTACTTCCTTCCATCATACCTGACGCTGGGTGTCCACCGGTGTTCGGCGGATTCATTGCCAATGCAACTTCAGACACACAACTTTTTTACATCTGGAATTTCGGTGATGGTACTACCTCTACTGAGCCCATTGTAACACATATATATCAGAATCCGGGGATATATGATGTCTCATTGCAAGTGTATACCACAACTGGATGTTTAGATACCTTATCTGAATTTTTAAACAACGCCATAACAGTATATCCTCTACCTACAGCAGCTTTCACTATTACACCGCAAACGGTTTCCATCTTCGAACCAACAACTTCCATTACAGATGTATCAAGCGGTGCTATTTCGTGTATCTATAGCATGAGCGATGGAGGCTCTTCAACCGAATGCTCGTTCGACTATGATTGGACAGAGGCTGGAATTCAAACCATAAGTCAAACTGTTACGAATGAATATGGTTGCATTGACCAGGTTTCAGGGTCGCTTTTCGTTGAAGGCTTTTTATTCTATGCGCCAAATAGCTTCACCCCTAATCAAGATGGCATTAACGAAGTTTGGCTTCCAGAAACAACGGGCACAACCAGCTACAAGATTGAAATTTACGACAGATGGGGCACACTGATTTTTGAGACAGATGATCCAAAAGTTGCATGGACCGGTAATGTCAGGAAAGGAAATCATTATGCTGAAAACGGAGTCTACCAATTTCACGCATCAATGAAAGACCTTATGGAACAACCCCACGAATTTTGGGGGCATATTGTATTGGCTCGTTAAAACACGAAATTAAAGGAGGCGTTGAACGCCAATCCTCTGGTATATCTCACATCTTTGAAGGGAATCAAATAATTCACTTTTGTGTCAATCAATACATATTTGTTCTTGAATAATTCCAATCCAATTGCTGGTGCGAAATACCCCATGAAATTCTTTTTTGCGTCGTTAGAAGCAAGTAAACCACCAAAGGTGTAACCACTGTATAGATTCAAGAATTTCTTTGTTCCTCGGCCCAAATGACGAGAATAGAAGTCTTGTCCAAAACCAAATGCGAACATTTCAGAATAATGTAAGGTGTCTGAACCGATTGTCTGCGTTGATTTATACGCCCCAAGCGTAGCAAAACTTTTTCCTTTTGTAAACACGTATTTAATGAAATACCCTTGATAGAAAGGACTAGTAAGGGTGTCATTGGGTTGTTCAATTTTAAGATATGAATACTCAACTCCAGGCATATTTACGAAAGTTACAGAGCTGTTTTGCGGAGTATACGTTTCATCTACAAGTTCGAGATTGACCAAATAATAGTGCTCTGAAATGGTCAATGATTTTAATTCTTTTTCATACGATCGCACGCTGCTCTCCCAGCCTTTCATTTCATTCCACATGTTTTTGTACTGATCAGAATTTGCATCGCTCACCTTCGCAAGAATTTCCTT
>VGFR01000195.1 GCA_016868835.1 Bacteroidota bacterium
TGGGTAGACTGAGCATGATTTGATCACCCGTGCTTACTTCGAAATTGGTATGCCAAGCACTACTTGCAACTAAATTCATCCAAGTTAACGCCGGACCAAATTGAATCGCAGAGCCACTCACACCTGCAGCTAAAAAAGCATTGCTTGTTAAATCACTTGAATTTACAGTTGCATTGTGCACCTGAATGGACAAAACGTTTTCACCATTCACAAGAATACCTTCCAAAGCAGACATGTTAACCACGTATCCATCCAATGCAATTCCTTGGTATCCATTAGCCTCATGATTTCCAGCTGCTAAGCTATTGAATGCTGGAGGTGTTCCCACCACACCCACATTGGCCCTTGCAATCTCAACACCATTGATGTAAGCCACAAAACCATCATCATAATCCATATACAACTTCAGAAATTCTATAGTAGCCACGTCCGATAAATTGAAAGTCTTACGCAAAAAGACACTTGTAGCTGTTGGAATTGTTGTTCCATCGTCATTGTCTCCAAATCCAACACCACCTATACCGCTCGACCAACCTATTAAAGTCTGATTCGGCAATCTCCATGAAGCATCCGGTTCAGAGGAAGGTACTAAATATTGCCACGTGTAGTTCGCAGCAATAACCGTTTCATAATGATCTATGACAGGAATTCTATTTTTACCACTCGCCCAAATGAGTTTGTGTTCACCGGGCTGCAATGCATAACTGGGTAAAGTAAATTTAAAGGGTAGAGTTGGATCGTTGGTAAGGCCATAGTCGGCGATATTCACACTTAAAGACCCCGTATTTCTTATTTCCAACCAATCACTAAATTCACCATCCTCATCAGCAATGAAATTCATATTGGTATGACCCAGCTCGCTCAATTCTACTTGTGTGAAAATTGAAAAAGGAAGAAAAATAATGAATCCGAAAAGTAGTATTTGTTTGTGCATGTATTCGTGGAATGAATTCACGTAAAAGTAATTGATTGAAAACATTTCTGATGAAAGAATCGACTTAAATGAGTGAAAGGTAAGTTCAAACTATATTTGCAAAAATCTCAATCAATGAAAAATATTGCAGTCATCGGGGCCGGAACAATGGGAAACGGAATTGCTCACGTTTTTGCTCAGAATGGGTTCACTGTTCAACTAATAGATCTGAATGAAACCCAATTGGAAAAAGCCATTGCAACCATTTCAAAAAATCTTGACAGACAGGTTTCAAAAGGGGCTTTAACGGAAGAGCAAAAAGCACAAACTTTAGCCAACTTAACAACTTCAAACAGTATTGAAACGGGTGTTTCCAACGCTGAATTGGTAGTGGAGGCTGCAACTGAAAATGTAGATTTAAAATTGAAAATCTTTCAAACCCTTGACACATTCGCTCCTGCTAACTGCATACTAGCCTCGAATACATCTTCCATAAGTATTACAAAAATTGCTTCTGCCACCAAAAGACCAGAACAGGTCATTGGTATGCATTTCATGAATCCTGTTCCAATCATGAAATTGGTTGAAGTCATTCGAGGATACAGCACCAGCAATGCCGTGAATGACAAGGTATTTGAAATTTCCAAACAACTAGGAAAAGTCCCCGTTGAAGTCAACGACTATCCCGGTTTTGTTGCCAACAGAATTTTAATGCCTATGATTAATGAGGCCATTTACGCCCTATATGAGGGCGTTGCTGGAGTTGAAGAAATAGATACAGTTATGAAATTAGGTATGGGGCATCCAATGGGTCCATTGCGACTTGCAGACTTCATTGGATTAGATGTATGCCTTGCTATTTTGCGTGTTATGCATGACGGATTCGGTAATCCGAAATATGCACCATGTCCCTTACTTGTCAATATGGTTACAGCCAAAAAACTCGGTGATAAAAGTGGTGAAGGATTTTACATTGTGAACAAAGAGACTAAAGAATTAACGGTTTCTCCTACTTTTCATAAGTAAGTAAAAAGTGCGAATTCATCAGTCGTTCGAAACCCTTCCAAATCTCAACTACCCGGTGGTCACCATTGGTACGTTTGATGGTGTGCACAATGGGCACAAAGCCATTTTGAACAGACTCCATGAATTAGC
>VGFR01000196.1 GCA_016868835.1 Bacteroidota bacterium
CACCAAGCTTATCAGCTTCATTTAAAAAACAATCAATGATGGTTTGCGATGAATTTGAACTTGGGAAAATACGTCCATCTTCTTCAATGTGGGTTTCAACTCCGCGTTCTGCAAGCCATTGCAACATGTCTCCTGGTTGAAAATGATGTAGCGGGCCCAACAATTCTTTTTTACCGCGCGGATACGCCTCAATTAATTCTTTTGGAATAAAGCAAGCGTGAGTAACATTGCATCTTCCGCCACCACTTATTTTCACTTTCGATAGTCCTTGCTTGGCCTTTTCAAAAATGCGCACGTTCGCCGATGAAACAAGCGATTTTATTCGCAAAGCGGCAAAGAATCCTGCAGCACCGGCACCAATAACAAACACATCTTTTGACATGGTGCAAAGGTACATTACAAGGTTGTAGAAATTTCCTTTTGCCTTTTGAATAGATGAACCTTTGTTCCAACATTTAAAAACAAAACAATTAAATCAACATGGAAACAAAAAACGCCACCTATTACCACTTGATCCTAGACAAAAGTGGAAGCATGAATTCACATTACAATGAAACCTTGGAAGGATTGAATGAAAAGCTACTCTCCATTCAAAACATTCAAAAGCGCAACCCCGAAATTCCAATTTATGTATCGCTTACGTTATTTTCCGATTCTCCAGAATTGGTCTTTGAGAATGTACCCGCAAGTGAACTTCAACCTTTAACCAAAACTGACTATGTGTTGGACGGAATGACAGGTCTGCTTGATGCCGTTGGAACCGTTATTAATCGCATGGAATACGAATAGGTTTAGATCGAAGTCTTGTTAGTTTTGGGTAATTCCCTCACCATACAATATGTGTTAAATCCTGAAACGGTTCGAACCTCTTTCACCCGAAATCCAATGCGCTCATAAACGCGCTTGTTTTTTTCGATGGTCGTTTCTATGAGTATGGGAAGTTGCTTTTCTTGTTGAAACGCAAAGAGCGCATTGCGCAGTTCAAAGATGGCTTGAGAGCCTCTGGCTTCTTTTCGAACTGCGAGGTAAGAACAGTGAATGAAATTTTCATATTGGGAGTGAAAGGCTTGTACTTCTCTTTTCCTTGCCAGTACCCGAGATGCGCGCAAAGGGCCAATAGCAAACAAGATTAAAAAGAACCGTGTGAACCAATTGGCTTTCTTTCTCTTTTGGTTTTCAAAAAAGCAAATGATGCCGCTTTCAGTCGAGTCGAGGTAAATGCCCTCATTTCTCTCGGCTTCTGACAAGAGATAGCGGGCCACAAAGTAAATCTTTAAACGAAAGAAACCCTTGTTGCCAATGGTGAATAAGACCGATCGGTTGTCAACAAGGGTTTCTTTTAATAATTCGAAAGCACTAGGCATTCCAAGGATACGTATAATCTTTTGGTGTTACAAAGGTCTCTTTAATTGTGCGCGGAGAAACCCAACGTAAGAGATTCAAATAAGACCCCGCTTTGTCATTTGTTCCGCTGCCTCTTGCACCGCCAAAGGGTTGCTGTCCAACAACGGCCCCTGTAGGTTTGTCATTGATATAAAAATTCCCGGCTGCATTCTCAAGAACGCGCATGGCTTGATCAATGGCATATCTGTCTTTTGAAATCACAGCTCCCGTTAAGGCATACTCACTTGTGGCATTGACCAAGTGCAAGGTGTCTACCCAATTCTCATCTTCGTACACATACAATGTAACAACGGGGCCGAAAATTTCTTCTTCCATGGTTCTGAAATGCGGATTTGTAGTGACCACAACGGTGGGATGAATGAAATACCCCACTGAATCATCATACGTTCCGCCTGCAATAATTTCAGCGTCGGTCTGTGTTTTCACGAAGTCAATGTATCCCGCAATTTTATCGAAAGATCGCTTATCAATTACGGCATTCACGAAATGAGTAAAATCTTCTGGTGACCCAACTGTAATGCGTTTCAAATCGGAAACAATCTTTTCTTTCACTCCAGGCCACATTGAGGCTGGAATATACGCTCTACTCGCAGCAGAGCACTTCTGTCCTTGAAATTCAAATGCTCCTCGAATAATGGCCGT
>VGFR01000197.1 GCA_016868835.1 Bacteroidota bacterium
CACTATATAACTTGTCTCCAAAACCCAATGCATAAAATTCAGATGCTAAATATTCTTTGTCAGAAGTATCCACCTTATTGCAAATGACACTTACGGGCTTATTTGCTTTTCGAAGCATATCCGCTATTTCATTATCCCAGTCTGTCAATCCTTCTTTGGTATCTACCATAAAAAGAATGTGATCTGCTTCAAGAATAGCCAATCTTACTTGTCCATTGATATCATTTTCAAAATCATCATCTGAACCCGTAACAACACCACCTGTATCCACAACAATAAATTCCTTCTTTCCCCATGATCCGGTACCGTACTTTCGGTCACGCGTAACACCAGCAGTAGGCTCAACAATAGCATCTGCCGTTTCGGTTAAACGATTAAACAAAGTTGATTTGCCAACATTTGGTCTTCCAACAATCACAAGGGTATAACTCATGGCGCAAAGATAGCCAATAAAAAAGGGGCTTATGCCCCTTTTTATTTTCCTAATATGAACGATTATTTTTTAATGAATCGTTGAGTTTCAATGTTTCCGTTCTGATTGAATTGAACCATATACACTCCACTTGCTAGGGCAGACGTATTCAATTGAAAAAACTCTGAAGTTAATTTTTGAGTCAATACCAATTGGCCATCTATTCCGTAAACCGAAATGAAGTCATTGTTTCCAATGGCATTAACTTGAATGTTTAAAACATCTCCTACTGGATTCGGGTACATCATGTGGTTTGCAGCCTCCAATTCATTCACATTGGCCTCCATATTTGGAATGACATTTAACCAGAATCCATTGTTTTGAATTCCACCTGGACCGTATGAACCATCGGCATTCATTGTAAAAGTTACACATTCTGAAGCTGAACAGCCATCAAGGAAATAAACAGTTACACATAACGTGTATGTTCCAAGTGTATCATAATAATACGTTGGCCACATGTCGTTTGAACCAACGCCATCACCAAATGACCATTCAACCGCAGCAACGTTATTTAAATCTTCGTTCCATAAAACATAGATTGTATTCATTGCATTATTCAATGAATCTGGCATAATATCAAGACTAGTTGAACATGGAACAGTATCAAGAACACAGTCTGAGTTGATACCAAAGTTTACAAACTCGTAGTTTCCTGCAGTCATGTCTGAAACAACCTGGTCTACACCATTAATATTGATAACAATTCCCGATGCATTTCCGCCATCCCAACCGTCACCGAAGGAATCAAACATATTCAATGTATAGCATCCATCTGATAAACAACCGTAAGCCATATTATTTGTATTGGCAACATTCACTGTACTTTGAATAAGCACTTCACCAGCTTCATTGGTTATGGTGTATAATGACTCTTGAGCGAATACTCCAGGATTAAACGATACAACTACTGCGTTACCGGCATCACAACCAGAGAAACAAGAACCGTTATCTAATACAGCAAGTGGATTGTAATTCACAGCGGTAGAATCTGTGCATCCTTCAACAAGAATACACGTTCCATCGTCAACTGTTGCGATTGAATTATAGTTAGAGGCTAACGGATTGGTGCACCCCATGATGTCTCCGCACGTGCCGTCAATAGAGAACTGAACACTTTGAGTGGTTTGATCTGGTGCTAATTCAGTGTGAATAACCTGAACCTGTCCGTTGTTTACCCAAAAATAACCGTTGTACCATCCTGTTAGGCCCGCTGAATTTGACATGATAGCGGTATAACATTCGCCTTGCATGAGGCACAATGACTGATAAAAAATGGCTACGTTATTTAATTGTGGAGAAGTAAACACCGTATCGCCAGCAGCGTTAACAATGGTTAATGCTACTTGGTTTCCATTTGAAAAAGTACAGATGTAAAGCTGAGAAACTACTGAAGTAGGTCCATTGCAGTATTCGCAAGAACCGTTATCAACTGTTGCATTTGAGTTGAAATTTGTTGCAGCTGCATCTGTGCATCCCTCGTAGATGCATGAACCGTCAGATGTTGTAGCGTTGCCGTTGAAATTTACCGCATTTGGATCTGTGCAACCCAACAAAACTGGTGTACCG
>VGFR01000198.1 GCA_016868835.1 Bacteroidota bacterium
AAAGAAGAAAAGAGCCGATGAAATTATGGAGGTGCAATCACATATTTCTTTAGAATTAAATGAAGAAAAGGTGGGTAAGGTTTTCAAAACCTTGATAGATAAAGTAGAAGGAGATTATTACATAGGAAGAACGCAATTCGACTCACCTGAGGTAGATAACGAAGTGGTTATTCCAAAATCTGAAGGATACTTAAGAATAGGTGATTTTGCTGAAATAGAAATTGTACGCGCGGAGCATTACGATTTGATTGGAAAAATAAAAAATGCATAGTTGTGAACGAAGTAGTCAAATATCCAGTTATGGAGACCTTCACAAGTGTTCAAGGTGAAGGTGCTTTTTCGGGAGTACCTTCGTTTTTTATTCGATTGGCGGGTTGCAATGTTGGTTGTGTGTGGTGCGATGTTAAAGCGAGCTGGGACAGCGAAGGGCACCCAAAAAAATCGGTTCGTGAACTTATAGATTCAGCAACTGCGAGCAATGCAAAGGTTGTCATTATTACGGGTGGAGAACCAACCATGCATGATTTGAATCCGTTAACCACCGAGCTAGCTGCTTTGGGATTCCGAGTGCACCTGGAGACGAGTGGCACGGAAACTTTAACCGGACATTTTGATTGGATTACATTTTCTCCAAAGAAGTTTAAAGAACCTTTGGAAGAATATTTTTCCAAATCTCATGAACTCAAAGTAGTAGTGAATCATGAAAGTGATTTACAGTGGGCCGAGAATCATGCAAAAAGAATGAGCCCGCAAACGACATTTTTCCTTCAACCTGAATGGGAGAAAAAAGAGCGCATGATGCCTTTGATTTTCGAATTCGCATTAAAAAACCCACACTGGCGTGTGGGTCTGCAAATACACAAGTATTTGAATGTAGATTAGTTATTCGCGAATCACGCGGATTGTATTCCCTGTCTCATCGAGAACAAAGTAAATTCCTGAAGCAAAGGAAGTGAAATTGATTTGCCAAATTCCGTTTTGAATTGAAACCAAATGTCCCTGTGCATTGTAAATACGAATGTCTGATTTTTTGCTGCATTGAATAATGCCACGTGTTGGGTTGGGATACAATGAAAATGCATTCGAATCACTGAATTCGCTGATGCTTACCACTCCCTGATTATTGCTGTAGTCTGGTGTGGTAACAATAAAGCTAACCCATTGAGCCGCCCCATCTGTGAGTCTTCCCAAACTGGTATCGGCTCCCATGTGATTCCAAACAATTTCATCAACGCGTGTTAATCCGTCTGGGCTGTATAGACCAACAAATTCATTGTTGTTATTCAGACTGAAGTTGCAGTGCCGAACACCTTCTGATTGTGAACCGTCGGCAAAGAAAGTAAGCCATGAGTATGCCTGAACTGTAACGCTATCTGGAAATGAAGTAGGTATTTGCCAACGTCTTGGATTGTTACTATCGTCAGACATATAATATCCGGCAAGGCTAACCGCATGTCCGAGTGGATTGTAAATTTCCACCCAATCATCGAACTCACCAAAATTATCGGTAAAGGTTGCAACATTTTTTGCCATCACTTCATTGATGACTACAGCATCTGGAGTAATGAAGATGAGTGTGTTGGAGTTGATTGGAGTTGCGGGATTGAATGTAATGATTGAAGGTGCTCCGTCTGTGGATCGACCTGCACTTTGACCCGGTTGTAGAGCAGACCAGGTGAGGGCGTCTACGGTAGATGTTCCATCGGGGGCGGTTAGGGTTGCTGTTCCCCCTGCCGAATTAATATTTAATGCGGTGTGCGATGCTCCAAAAGCGAGGTCATTGTCGCACCAAAAAACACGAAATGCTCCTGCAGGTATAACCGTATTGAATGGCTCAGTTGTAGGAATTTGCCATTGTGTAGGTGTGCCGTTTACACTGAGGTAATATCCACCAACATTGACTTGATACGGGTTGGGATTGTAAATTTCAATCCAAGGGTCAAACTCAAATTCAGGGTCGTGATAAATGCCCGTATTTTCTGCTTGAATTTCATTGATGAAAAGAATTTCTGTATTGGGCGGAG
>VGFR01000199.1 GCA_016868835.1 Bacteroidota bacterium
CTTCACTCGTCGTGCAGGCGGATACCCCGGCCCCGGACTTTTACCTGCAAACGGTAGAACCCTGTTCTTGACCATTGGATTTGATATCAAATAAGCTTACTCAATAATCAATTGACCGGTTCCTTGTTGATCGAAGTCAACTTGGACCGGTTGATTTTTTAAAATTACATTGCCTTTACTTTCAATTTTTACAAAAGCGTATTGTGTTGCTTTTGAGGTAATGGTTTGAAGTGATGAGTTATTGATAAAAACGTAATTACACAATAAATTTTCGCTGTTGATGTGTCCGTAACTATCGTTATACAACTCTGCAACCGCAGTTACACCTGAGAGATAGGTATCGCACGCACCTGTTGGCGAATCAACGGCAATGGTATCTGTTATTAAGTTCAAGAAAACTTCTCCATTGGCGTGTTTGTTTGTCCATTGGAGTTTTTGCGATTGAATAGGCGTGGAGCAATCTACGCGAAACGAACTGAAATTATCTACATGATGAATGGAGGAGAAGTAGATGGTGACATGAAAAAGTTGATCGAAAGCGCGAACAAAATTGCACGTGTTTTCATTGGTGATTTTCAATTTATTGTTTTCAACGGTAGCTGAAATTTTATCAATGAGATTGGCTGGACCTTCCACAAGTACTCCACAAAAATTGGTGTCAACAAGTGAATAATGAATTTCATGATGCAATTCAAGTTCATTGAATGAGCTTAAAATGCGAAGCTCTTGGCTTGCCTCACCCGCTTGCGTGAAGCAATCGGGTGCCTGTGGTTTATTGCAAGCCATAAACCCAGAAACGCAAAGCGTTAAGGCAAGCCTAGAAACGATACCCAAATCCAATTTCACCATGATCAGCTTTTGCAAAATGTGTTTTTAATCCTATTTGAACAAAGTAATTTCTGTTTTTCGGTGCATGTCGCAAAAAAACACGCTGATAGACAGGCGTTGTCTCTCGCCAGTGATCGCGCAAATAAACACCCTGCTCAATCCGAACCTGCGTGTTCCCAAAGTATTGAATGAAATGCAGCCCTCCACCAAGTTGCATAACCTGAGAGGTATTCGGTATTTCGCCATCTCTATTTTCCATTAAAATCATCAGAGATCGGTTGTAAATTCCTTCCAAACTAAATCCCCAACCGTGTTTCTTTTTATTTCGAATATCATAACCAACAGAAGCCAGCCAAATCGGGTACTTTGGTCCGTATGGCTCCATAATTTCCTTCCAACCGTTACTTATGGAAAAATTCCAGTGATGAAATGCTGGAAGTATTGCAATGACTATTTCGGGTTCCACCTGTTTTTTAATATGCTGATTTTGCATGCCAAGCGAAATGGCTATGTGATTTGTACCCAAATTAGGCAATTGAAATGCCGCATTGGAAAGATGCGTAATTCTTATTCCCATCAGGATCTGTTTCTTTTCTGTTGCAAACAACCGTTGCTCAAAAGCGAGGGACAATGCTGCGTTGAGATGCGAACTCAAAACGGGCGATTGATAATTTGAAACTAGATTCCATGTCTTGCTGGTATAACCAATTCCAAATCCCAATGAAAAAAACTTACGGGTCTTTAAATCGCTTGGTTTGCGCCCTTTGTACACCGGAAATTTATTCCAAAAACTCAATGTCATTTGGTTTCCCAGGTAATCTGGACTGCCTGTTCGAATAACTGAGAAATCAATTCCTTGATACGGATTGCAATATGCTCTTGAGTAGGACCTCTTTTCAACACGCTTCACCAGTTGAACAGAACCTGCCAAGCTATGCGATTGAATTAAAGGATCCATCAAATCATGATGCGGCGCAATAAATCCCCGTTGCAACTGACCATGAATTTGCCATTGTGCATGGATACTTGTGATACAGAAACAAAAACATACCAAGGCAATGGTTTTCATCACAAATTCTCTTTCAAAAAGTTTGTCATCTTTGAGAATAAATGCAAGCGAGTGTTTCCTCCATAAATGCCATGGTCTTTATTCGGATAAATGAAGAAATCAAATGGCTTGTTGGCATTA
>VGFR01000200.1 GCA_016868835.1 Bacteroidota bacterium
ATGCATGGATTGGAGGCGGAATAGACCTCACTCCAATTTATGTTAATAAGGATGAAGCCAAAGATTTTCATAGCGCATTGAAAATGACATGCGATTCTTTTGATCCAGAATTTTATGTCAAGTTTAAGACTTGGGCCGATGATTATTTCTTTCTGAAACATCGGAACGAAACACGCGGTATAGGTGGAATTTTCTATGATTACTTGAAGCCAGAAACAACCAACGGCAAGTCCATTGAAGACATATGGGAATTCAATAAGGCAATAGGTCATACCTTCAATAAGGCGTATATTCCAATTTTGTCAAGAAATAAAAATAGAGAATTCACTGAAGCGCATAAGCGTTGGCAATTGCTGCGCAGAGGGCGTTATGTTGAATTTAATTTGGTTTGGGATAAGGGAACCTTGTTCGGTTTGCAAACAGGTGGAAGAACAGAGAGCATTCTCATGAGCTTACCTCAATTTGCTTCGTGGGAATATTCTCCCGAATTTGCCCCCGATTCAGCAGAGCAGGAAACATTGAGTTATTTGCAGAAAGGATTCAACTGGATACAATAAAAAAGCCCCGATTCGGGGCTTTTTTATTTGGTATAATCCTCTTAAAGTCTGTTGTCATTCATCTTCACCCCGGGGAATCCGCCTTGATTGAATTTAAAATCATTATCGGAAATCTGCGGGTTGACTTTGAAATTTTTAATGCGATATGAAATATCTGAATTCTCTCGGGTTTTCACATTCACTTTTACCAATTCCAATTTTGTTTTGTCTATGAAAAGCGTGATGGTATGAAATGATTTTGATTTTGGATTCAGCGGAAATAAAGCTATTTCATAACAAGCAACACCGTCTACGGTAGCATTTGCATTTTTCATATCATGCTTGAAGTCTTTGTTCCAGATGGTATACATTTCAGATGGATCGAAACCACCGTCTTTTACATCGGCCAAATTATCAATGGTACAAGCGTTAGATTTTTTGTTGTAGGTCCATACCGTTCCGCCATCGCAATAGACGTTGTAATCTGGGAGATTAAGTTGATACTTATTTCCTTTTACTTTAATGGTGCCTTCTTGTTTGGTTGTTTTGCCCGTTTTAGGGTTGGTAAGGGTGGAAGTAAAATCTGATGAGGTAGTAGACCAAGATTTTGCTTTTGTGGATACTTTGTCTAGGATTTCTTTCGATGTTTGAGAAAAACTAACAATCGATGTAAGTAATCCGAGTGTGAAGAGTAGATGTTTCATAGTGCAAATATATTTCACCCGAGGTTTTTCAAGAACTGTTCCAAACTAATTTCATCTGGAATCAATACTTTTCTTGCTTTACTTCCCTCAAAAGGCCCAATGATTCCCGCAGCTTCTAACTGATCAATCAAACGACCTGCTCTGTTGTATCCTAATTTTAGCTTGCGTTGAAGTAAACTCGCAGACCCTTGTTGACTGAGTACAATAATTCGAGCGGCATCTTCAAAAAGGGAATCTCGATCTTGGTCTTCAAAATTTCCAATTTCCATGCTGTTCTCATCTTGCACTTCAGGCAAGTGGTAGGCATGAGGGTAGCCTTGTTGGTTACCAATGTATTCTGTGATGCTCTCTACCTCTGGAGTATCTACAAAACCGCATTGAATACGCGTTAAGTCATTTCCTGTGCTGAAAAGCATATCCCCGCGTCCAATCAATTGATCAGCTCCGCCTGCATCGAGAATGGTTCGTGAATCAATTTTGGAAGTCACACGGAACGCAATTCGAGCAGGGAAATTTGCTTTGATAAGTCCTGTAATTACATTGACAGATGGTCGCTGTGTGGCCACAATTAAGTGTATTCCAATAGCTCGAGCCAATTGAGCAAGACGCGCTATTGGTGTTTCAACCTCCCTTCCTGCCGTCATTATTAAATCAGCGAATTCATCCACAACCAGAACAATGTATGGTAAATAGCGGTGACCATCATTCGGATTCAGCTTACGCTCAATGAATTTCTTATTGTATTCCTTTATGTTTCTGCAGGTTGCCGTTGT
>VGFR01000201.1 GCA_016868835.1 Bacteroidota bacterium
CTCTTTAATGACCAAGTGATAATCTTCTCCCCAAGCATATTTTGAAACTTTATATGACTGCGAGTGGTTCAACTCTTTTGGGAAATAATTATAAGCTAATGAAACCACAGACTTCGATCCAGGGACCAATAGACGGGGATCCAATCGCTTATCAAAATGATTTTCCATGTACTGCATTTCACCGTGTGCCTGACTTTTCAGCCAATTCTCAAGGTGCAATGCCTCAGATTCTAGAAATTCCGATTTAGAAATTCTACAGTTCATGAACCCAAGGTCCACAGCAATGGATTTAACTCTTTCAGTGTGACGTTCCAATGCCGACATTAAAACAGCTCACCGGGTTTGGTTCGAAGTTTCCCAAGATGCTTATAAGCCATATCAGTAAGCTGTCTACCACGAGGGGTTCGAATAATAAATCCTTCCTGAATTAAATAGGGTTCATATACCTCTTCAATGGTGCCTGAATCCTCTCCAACTGCAGTGGCCAGCGTATTCAATCCAACAGGACCCCCGTTGAATTTATTCATCAGGGTATTCAATAATTTCGTGTCCATTTCATCCAAACCCAAAGCATCTACATTCAACGCATTCAATGCCAATTGCGCAATCTCTATATTGATGGTTCCATCTCCTTTGATTTGCGCAAAATCCCGAACCCGCCTCAGCAAAGCATTTGCTATACGCGGTGTGCCTCTACTTCTTCGAGCTATTTCATAAGACGCATCCGCCGTAATAGGCATTTTCAAAATTGCCGAACTGCGTTCTACAATATCTGTTAAGGTTCGTGAATCATAATAACTTAGTCTAGCATTGATTCCAAATCTTGCACGCAAAGGAGCGGTCAACAGTCCACTTCTTGTTGTTGCACCTACTAGCGTAAACGGATTCAATGTCAATTGAACCGAACGTGCATTCGGTCCAGAATCAATGACCAAGTCAATACAAAAATCCTCCATTGCACTGTATAAATACTCCTCCACTACTGGACTCAACCGATGAATTTCGTCAATAAACAAAACGTCATTCGGTTCTAAATTGGTTAGCAAACCAGCTAAATCAGCAGGCTTATCCAATACAGGTCCTGAGGTGGTCTTAATGTTGGCCAAGGTTGTTTTACCAAGTCCTGGAGGGCCGTGCAACAGCACGTGATCCAAGGCCTCACCGCGCATTTTTGCCGCTTGAACGAAAATTTGAAGATTATCTAAGACCTGACGTTGACCTGTAAAATCATCAAATGACTTCGGCCTCAGTACCCGTTCTAAGTCTTTATCTGTTGACCCTTCGGCTTCGTTACGAATATCAAAATCTTCTGACATGATGTAAAGATAGGCTATCGATTTGAAAGCTTATTCCAAAGTTGCCACCAACCTTCGGGAACAAACCCCACGGTCAACAAAAAATTAGGAGAAACAATACGCTCTTGAATTTGTGAATTGCTCTTGAGCATGAACCTATACCCCATACCCGCACCTACCTGCACCAGGTTTGCTACATTGTAATTGAACCTCAAAGCAGGCTCATAAACAACTACATTGTTTTGAAATTCTACTCTGCGCGTATCAGTTAAATCCCTGAATTGATAAAAACTCTTGCCTGTACCTAAAAAAATGGGTAAAGTACCACTCCATCTTCCCTGTTTAAAAAATTTCACCTCTGTATAGACTCCTGCATACCGCAGTTCATATTGCATACGGTATATGTTCTGTTCCCATTCTTGATCGAAATAAACTCCATTCGATAACCAGTTGTAAGCAACACCCAACTCCAGTCGTTTTCCGAACAAAGCACCTACTTTCAATGATTGCACATTCAATGATTTGCCATAAACATAGGTAGCCCATGTGTCCCAATGCCAATTAGGTTGAACAGGCTGATGAAAAACTCCTTTTAAAGAATCTGACAATTGAACAGGTTGAGCATATGCCGGAACGTGCAACAAGCCTAAAAATCCGAGTACAAAAAAAATCCGCTTCGCTGAACGAAACGGATTTTTAATTTT
>VGFR01000202.1 GCA_016868835.1 Bacteroidota bacterium
ATGTAGAAGGCATGTCGCCAACTACGGTCATACAGCATCTGCGAGAGTTGAAAAGAGCCGGTGTTATTGATGGAAGAATTTTTGGTGCTCGTTCGAATTATTGGTTGTGCAATGATGCTTTGGTTGACTTCAAACGATTGTCTTTGGAGTTGTTCTTCCGATTGGAAACATTGGCTTAACATATAATGAATTTCAATTAACCAATCCGTAACTTCAATTTTATAAGAAGGTCATGTTAAGGGTGTTGCTTCGCACCAAACTTCAAACATGAGATTTTTTATTATTCTAAGTATGTTTCTGCTTGCTGCAGGGGCATCTCAAGCACAATCTATTCAAGGTAAGATTGTGAATCAACAAGGTGAAACAATTGTGGGTGCCATTATTATGGTCGAAGGAACATCGAAAGGGGCTGCATCTGATGTGTTTGGTGCGTATGCCATTACGGGATTGTCAAGCGGTACTTACAGCGTTGAAATTAAAGCCCTGTCTTATGCTACTCAAAAAATTACAGGAGTGGTTGTTGGATCCGAAGCGGTAAAGCTTGATGTTGTTATGAAGACAGATGCTTTTGAAGGAAATGTTATCGAAATTAAAGACGTACGTCAGACCAATTCAGAAGCTTCTGTCATTATGGAGATTCGTGAGGCAAAAGGTGTGGTAAGTGGAGTAGGTGCGGTACAAATTCAGAAGTCTCAAGATCGGAATGCAAGTGAAGTTGCACGAAGAATTCCTGGTGTTACAGTTATAGATAACCGTTTTGTAATGGTCAGAGGTTTGACTGAAAGATACAATGCCGTTATGATGAATGGCATTTTGGTTCCAAGTCTTGAGCCCGATGTTAAATCGTTCTCTTTCGATTTAATTCCCAGTCAGGCCATTGACCGCTTTTTGGTTTTCAAATCACCCTCGCCCGATTTGCCAGGTGAATTTGCTGGCGGCGCTATTAATGTATTTACCAAAAATTTCCCGGATTATTCAACATCTTTAGATGTTTCATTAAGTACCAATTATAGATCAAATACAACAGGTAAAACCTTTCTTTCAAATGGCAACACTAGTCTGGAAGCACTGGGTTTTGATAACGGATCACGCGATTTACCGGCTGATTTTCCAACCAATGTGCGTAATGTAACTTCCAACGCAGATCGGTACATCTTGAGTCAACAGCTTCCGAATACATGGGGAGTTACTGAAGAATCTGCGCTTCCCGACAGAAGAGCCAATGTGTCTTTCGGAAAACGATTCGAAAAAGAAGGTGTTCAATTTGGAAATTTTACGGCAATTACTTACTCAAGAACAGCTCAAATGTTGGAGTCAAATAGGTTGGACTACAATGTTTTCGATGAGGTTACACAATCGAGCGACACCGTATTCGCTTTCAATGATGCCATTTACCAGAAAGCAGCAAATGTTGGTATTCTTAACAATTGGGGACTTCGAACCAAAAATTCAACATTGGAATTCAAGAATTTTTTGAATCAGAACGGACAACAAAGCAACACATTCAGAACGGGTAGAGCAATGGAAGAAGGAAATTATAGAAAGGAGTATTCGTTCAGATACACAGAGAGAAGACTATACACCACACAACTTACCGGAGCACACGAGCTGTTTAAAGAAAAAGGTAAATTCACTTGGGCTTTGGGATATGCGCAAACCCGCAGAAATGACCCGGATTGGAAACGCATGCGTTACACCACACCATTGGATAATTCAGATCCAAATTATCATGCGTATTTCACAACAGTAGCCCAGCCGTTTTTCTCAGGTAGACTTTTCATGGCGTTGAAAGAAGATGTTAGAACGTATTCAGCTAACTATGAGCATAGATTGTTTCAAACCAATGAAGACAAGGAAAAGCCGGTGTTCGCAACATTGAAAGTTGGAGCTTACATTGAAGATAAGGACCGTGATTTTAGCGCCAGAAATTTAGGATATGTGGTAGATGCTTTTGATTTTGATTGGAGCAAAGACACGCTTGGAATCGGAGA
>VGFR01000203.1 GCA_016868835.1 Bacteroidota bacterium
TACCGACGAAAACGTACATTTCGAGTTGTTTGGAACGAGCAATTCGACTCAAGTTGCGCGTGAGCCGAAAGTGGTGTCCGCAGATGTTTCCGGAATGTCTGATGTAACAGTTATTTTCGATGGGAATTACACCCAGTTTAAAATGCCAAAATCAGGAGAGATGATTTTAGATGCGGCGCAACGCGCAGGACTCGATATTCCATTTTCTTGTAAGGGTGGAATGTGTTGTACATGCAGAGCTCATATTCGCGAGGGAGCAGTTGATATGAAGGTGAATTATGCGCTGGAGCCCGGGGAAGTTGAAAACGGATTTGTACTTACTTGTCAATCTGTGCCGGTCTCCGATCAAGTTGTTGTTGACTTCGACAAATCTTAATGCCCATCGTCACAAGCACATGGTGGACTGAAATACATTTTCGTTTTTTTACTGTCGAACATGGATGAAATCCGGTCCTGTGTGCCGAAGTTCATTTGATTGTGCAAACAGTCTAAAATCATCAGTTGTTTTAAACTTCCTAAAGAATTGGGGTAGTATTCAATTGGATTATCCCAAATGGCCAAAACTTTTAAAATACTCAGCTGCTCAATTTCATCAGGTAAAGTTGTAATGTAATTGTCTCCCACCTGTAAATCTTCTATATTCTTCATGAGGAATAGAAAGGGTGGAAGGGTGTCAATCCGATTTTCATTTAAGCTTAGCTTTACAAGCTTTGGCAATTCAGTAATTCGTGAAGGAATTTCACTGATTTTATTTCGATCTAAATTCAGTTCCCTAAGGTTTGACAACTTATAAATTTCTTCCGGAAATGACGTTAATTTCTTTTTTGAGAGTTTGAGTCGATAGACTTTGTTTGGATTTTTCAATGCCAAATTCAAATCGGTATAAACCCGGCATGTATCTAGGTCTACACCAGTATACGTTTGGGCATGACCAAGGAGTGACACAACAAAACAAGTGGTCAGCAGAAACAATTTATATGGCGTAATTCCGAACAAATTCAATGTCTTTTTGCAGTTGGTCTTTTAATGCTGTGAATGAGTCGAATTTCATTTCATCGCGAATTTTTTGCAATAGGCGAACCTCGATTTCCATGCCATAAATATCATAAGTAAAATCAAGGATATGCACTTCAATACTTCGTGTTCCAAGATTTGTTACCGTGGGACGCACACCAATGTTCATGGCTCCTTTCCAACATTTTTCATTTACAAAGACTTCGACATGATATACTCCGTTGCACGGTAGGAGTTTTAGATTTTCTTCAAGCTGAAGATTAGCTGTTGGAAAACCAATGGTCCTGCCTTTTGCATCGCCATGAATTACTTTACCTCGTATTCCATAGTTGTATTCAAGCGCATGGTTGGCGAATTTTACGTCACCCTGTTCCAGAGCTTTTCTAATTTTTGATGAAGAGATTTCATTGTTTTCAATAAGTACAGCAGGAATTTCTTCTACTTCGAAATTGAAAACTGTTGAGAGGTCGGTAAGTGTTTTCAAATTTCCTTCTCTCCCTCTCCCAAATCTGTGGTCGTAACCAATGATTACTTTTTTGGCGCCAATTCCAATAGCAAGTAAATCACGAACATATTCAAATGCAGATTTTTTCGCGAAGTCAGTAGTAAATGGAAATTCAATTAAATGGTCAATGCCACATTGTTCAATTTGATGTCTTTTCTCCAGTGTATCAGTAAGCAGTGAAATGCCGTGGTCTTCAGGAAATAAGATTGTTCTTGGATGAGGAGTAAACGTTAAAACGACACTCTCACCACCATGCATTTTCGCTAATTCATGGAGTCTGTTCAAAATGGCTTTGTGCCCATTGTGCACACCATCAAACGTACCAATGGTGACCACCGGGTAGTTGAGATTTGGAAGGGTTTCGAACGACTGATGAATTCGCACTTTTACTTACTTATGAAAAGT
>VGFR01000204.1 GCA_016868835.1 Bacteroidota bacterium
AATTTGATTTCTAAATAGGTGCGGTATTTCTTTTTAGCATCCTTGGTGTAAGCTATGAATCCGGCCATTGAGGAGCCTCCTGCAGGTTTTTGACTACCATATTCGTTACTGGTTGGCTTCAGCTTTACGTTTTTTGCACCATCGAAATATAAATCTGCAAAAGTTGCTCGTGGAGTAAACCAGGGTGCTGCAAATTGAACACCACCTGCAGCTTTAATTGATTTCGGATCGAACTCTTCAAAACCACCGTTGGTGATGAAGTCTTTTGATCCTGAAGATTGATTTTTCTGTGCGAAGACCACCACTTGAAGCAGTGTGCAAAACGCAACAAAAATTGATTTTACTTTCATATTTGATTTGTTTGGTTGTTTTTAATTGTATCTATAAAACACTTCAGATTATCTGGATGTATATCTGGATAAACTCCGTGGCCTAAGTTAGCAATATGTTTTTGAGTACCAAAGTTTTGCAGCATTTCCTTGGTTGATTTTTTAATGTCCTCAAAAGAGCCGTAGAGTGCCGACGGATCTAAATTACCTTGCACCGTTTTGTTTCCAGACCAAGCTCTTGCCTGTTGGGGAGTTACTGTCCAGTCAAATCCTATTGTCTCTAACTCCGATTCTGCGAACCATTCAGAAGCAAACCACGCACCTTTTGCGAAAATGGTTCGGGGCACTTCAGGAATGGAATTGAAAATTTGTTTAATGTATGGTAAAGCAAACTCTTTGTATAAGTCAGGTCCTAAGACTCCCGCCCATGAATCGAACAATTGTATGAGGTTGGCTCCGGCAGTTATTTGCATTTTCAAATATTCAATGGTTGCTTCTGAAATTTTCGAAAGCAATGAATGGGCCAAAATTGGATTTTCCCTCAACATGCGCCTTGCCTTTGAAAACTCTTTGCTCCCTTGTCCTTCCACCATATAACAAAAAATAGTGAATGGAGCACCCGCAAAACCAATCAATGGAACGCGACCATTTAGTTCTGTCTTGGTCAATTGAATCGCTTTGCTCACATAATCCAACTTCAAAGGAATTTCAGTGGTTGACAATCGAGAAACATCTTGCGCTGTGCGAATCACCTCAGCGAATCTTGGACCTTTTCCTTCATCCATTTCATAAGGCAAACCCAAGGCTTCAGGAATTACAAGAATATCTGAGAAAATAATAGCCGCATCAACACCAAGAATATCTACCGGTTGCAGGGTTACTTCACAAGCCAATTCTGGAGTTCGAACCAAATGAATAAAAGATCCCGCTCTAGCTCGTGTTGCTCTGTATTCTGGTAAGACCCGACCGGCTTGACGCATGACCCAAACTGGAGTTCTTTCCACTTGTTCGCCTTTTGCCGCGCGTATCAACAAATCATTCTTCAATTCCATGGTCGCAAAAGTACAGCATATCGTTTTACCTTCGCTACATGGTCTTGGATCAAATCTGGGTATATCCAATAAAATCTCTTCCGGGATGCCGCGTTCCTTCAACCGAACTACAATGGACAGGATGCACATACGACCGATCTTTCATGCTTATTGATTCTTCAGGAAAGAAAATCACACAGCGTACGCATCCGCTGCTTTCTCAAATTCAAATAGAACTTCAAAATGAAATCGCACGTATTCGTTATCAAAGTCAAGAAATTTATTTGAATTTAAAAAATGAAATGCATGGCCAATTGATTCAGTCGCAAGTATGGAACGACAGTATTGTTGGAATTGATACCGGAGAGCAATACAAACATTTTTTCAGTGATGCGCTTAATGAAAATGTAAGGCTGATTCAAAAAACAGGGGCACGAAAAAACATATTACCGAACAGTAAAGCCATTGAAAGCAGTCTTGCAGATAGTCTTCCGCTTTTGTTGACAGGAACGGCTAGCTTAGACTATATCCAAAACAAATTACAA
>VGFR01000205.1 GCA_016868835.1 Bacteroidota bacterium
ATTGTCAATAGATTGGCTCGTCCTTATTACAGCGAGGCATTGAGAATTCATGATGAAGGTCTAGCTACATTTTTTGAAATTGATGAGGCCATGAAAGGAATTGGGTTTAAAATGGGACCTTTTGAATTGATGGATTTGATTGGAAACGATGTAAATTATGCAGTCACAGAGAGTATTTTTGCAGCCAATTATTTCGACCCCAAATACAAACCATCCACCACCCAATTGCGCTATGTACAGGCCGGTTGGTATGGTCGAAAAACAGGAAGAGGGTACTATGATTATGTTGAACAAAACAACAGCACTGAACAGTTAGGTAAGTTAATGACTGAACAAATCAGTGAACGTATTTTAGCCATGCTCATCAATGAGGCTTATGATGCACTTCGCACAGGGTTAGCCAATGAAACCGATTTAGATTTAGCCATGACCAAAGGTGTTAATTACCCCATGGGACTCATTGAGTGGGGAAGAAAATGGGGGAAGCACGAGGTGGTGCGCATTATGAACGACCTGTATGCGTATTACGGCGAGGATAGATACCGCCTTTCACCTGCCTTTAAATAATTTTTGAAAAAAATGAGACGGGCGCTTGTTTTGTAAAGAATTTTTTTATTTTTGAGAATCTTAACCAATAAAACCATTAACCTAAATTCATTCTTATGGCAGAGGGAGGCAATTACAGAGATGATGTTTTCTCAAGAGAGGTGCGTGCTGGAAAGCGTAAATACTTCTTCGATGTGAAAACCACCAAAGGAAATGATTTATTCATGACCATTACGGAGAGCAAGCGTGCTGGATTTTCTGATTCAGGACAAGCCAATTATGAAAAGCACAAAATTTTCTTGTACAAAGAAGACTTTGATAAATTCATTGAAGGGCTACAAGACACCATAGACCATATTCGTTCATTGCAAGAAAGTGGAAATTATAAATCTACTGAGTATAGTTCAGAAAATACTTCTGAGTACATTAGCACTGATATTGAGGAAAAACCTGCAACTTCTTCAGACGAAATAAGTTTCGAAGATTTGTAGTAGATTAAGATAATTACCTAATTAGAAGGCAGTTTTACAACTGCCTTTTCTATTTTCGTAGCATGAAAAAAAATACAGGTACCTTATACCTGATTCCTACGCCCATTGGAGATCAACATGAGTATGATCATATTCCATTTCATTTGGAATTAATTGCTGAAATTCGATTGTTCTTTGTTGAAGAGGTGAAGACCGCACGGAGAACTCTTCGTAAAATGGGATATACTGCTGATTTTGAAGAAGTTACCTTTTATGTAATCAACGAACACTCTAAGCAATTCGATTTTGATTCATGGTTGTCGCCGCTTATGGAAGGCGCTCATGCGGGAGTCATCAGTGAAGCTGGAATGCCATGTATAGCCGACCCAGGAAGCCAAGTGGTATCAGCAGCACATGAAAGAATGATATCTGTTGTTCCTTTAACTGGCCCAAATGCCATGATATTAACCCTAGCTGCAAGCGGTCTGAACGGTCAACAATTTCAATTCAATGGCTATTTGCCCAGAGAGCGCAACGAACGTGTTAAAAAATTGAAACAGTTTGAACGTATGTCGGCAGAATATGGTAGCTCTCAAATTTTCATGGATGCCCCCTACCGGAATCAACATGTTTTTAATGATGCCAGAGAGAGTTTAGCTGCTCATACTAAACTGTGCATTGGATGTGACGTACACGCCCAAAATGGCTATGTCTTAACCAAAACCATTGAGGAGTGGCGAACATCAAATTGGGATTTTTCAAAGCGGAATGTAGTTTTTATCATAGGCAGGTCATGAAGCGTTTTTTGTGTGTTTGTTTGGGAAATATTTGCAGATCACCTTTG
>VGFR01000206.1 GCA_016868835.1 Bacteroidota bacterium
CCTCCTCCAATGTCTTTCATTTTAAGTGTTGGGGTGGAAGTGACATTGGCTGCAATAGCTACATCGAAATAGGTAAAACTGCCTGTGAAAGCACGAAGAAAAATATAACACTCGTCTGAACCAAGGTTCTGAAGATTGGCATCTGTTTCTTGAAGGTTGTCATACGTGATGCTTAAGAAATCATCTTGCTTTGCAGCTTCTGGAAACAAACAAATGCGGTCTGCGCATAAAGCTGGAACAATATCAATGTGTAAGTCCTCGGTTTTGGCTTCACCAACACCATCGTCGGCATAAGCATACCCACTTTTCAATTTGGCCAAGCAGGAAATTCCTGTTTGATACAAATTCAATGGCGTAATTCCAGAATAAAATTGAGTTGGAACTACTGTCATTTTATACAAAAGACCTTGTACTTGAGTCAAGAGCATACAATTATTCGAATTAGCCCACTCGCCATTGCCGCATGTTGGACCTGCTGGCTGCCAGGTCCACATGTAGACAGAGTCTTGTGCATCTGGATGGTTATTCAAGATGGCTTTTAATCCGCCGGTAGTTTGTGCGATATCAATGTAGATATCGACAGTGCCATTGGCATTAGTAGGTGAGGGGAAAACGAAAGCTGCCTGTCCGAAAGAATTCAGAGTGGCAATGCTCAATGCTATGAGTGCGAATATATTTTTCATAGAACTAGATTCGTTTAAAGTTAAACTTGTAAATCACATTTTTAAATTGGTCAGAAGAGCAAACACGATGCATTTCGAAGCTCATGTTTTCACTTTGTGGCAATACCATACTTCCTAAAAAGAGTTCAATGGTATCGTTCGCATTCATTAAAGTAATGGATGAAGGCGCAACGTAATCATCCAATGCCCAAGTTCCGGTGTTCCCGAAGAAGTTTCTGCCCACGGTATTGGTAACATGGTAGGTAAGTGAATCTACATTGAGTTCAATTTGCATGGGAGTAATTCCTTCTACAACATAGAACTCACTTAAATCGCGTTGCTCGAGCACGGGATTGTTCGGATCTTGTTGTATGAAAGTGGTGAGTTCCCATGTTCCACCCATGCCCTTCACTTTATCAGTGGTTTCGCCTAATTCGGCACAGGTCTCAGGTTTACATGAGAATAAAGTTGAACTTGCTAATGCAGCAATGAAAAAATATTTGGTGTATTTCATAACGTTCATTTTTTAATTATTGACAGCCTCCTTCCGGATTTCCTACGAATAGGGCAGATGTAAATTCACTGTTAGGGAATTGCAGAGCCATTCCGTCGCAATTCCAAGGTGCTCCTCTTACAATGATATTCTCACCTTTGGCACCGCGTCTTTTGAGTTGGTCTACCCATTTTCCTTCTCCCATGGTTTCAATTCTATATTCTCTTCGAGCAGCATCAATGATTTGAGCAGCTGTTGAGTTGGCGTTCAGGTCGTTTAACCCGATTCCAAATGCTCTATCGCGTATGGCATTGATGTCATCAATAGCAGTTCCTAGATTTTGACCTAATTCTGCAAGTGCTTCAGCACGAATAAGGCGTAACTCAGAAGTATAGATGATTGGAATATTGAAGAATATTTTATCTTTAAACCTTAAGTTTCTGTACTTTCCGCCGTCTGCTTGCATCCACTCCAAACGATCATCGGCACTATTCAGATTTACAAAGTTGTAGAATTCATTGTTGAACATTAAGTTCGGAGGAAGGGCTCCGCCTGAATTGTAGTTTCCAACAAAATTATCTGTACGTTGATCTATAT
>VGFR01000207.1 GCA_016868835.1 Bacteroidota bacterium
TTCTTGAGGCTCAACTGTTAATGTTGGCTTCACACAACATCTTGAACCCTGCAAATGGTGCACCTATAACTGTACCGTCACAAGACATGGTCTTGGGTCTTTATTATATTACAAAAGGACGCGAAGGCACTGCTGAGCATCCATGTAAAGGTGAAGGTTCAACTTACTATTCGAAAGAAGAAGTAATCATTGCTTTCAATGAGAAAAAATTAGACCTACACGCACACATTAAAGTTCGTTGGTACCATCAAGATGGAAGCAATTCCATTCTTGAAACCACAGCAGGTCGTGTATTATTCAACGCTATTGTACCAGACGAAGTGGGATTCATTAACCAACTTCTAACGAAAAAAGCGTTGCGTGATATCATTGGCAATATCCTAAAAACTGTTGGTATTGCACGCGCAGCGAAGTTCTTAGATGACATGAAAGACCTTGGATACTATTGGGCATTCAAAGGTGGATTGTCGTTCAAACTTTCAGACGTAGTTATTCCAGCTGAAAAAGATAAATTGGTGAATGAGGCTACAGGTAAAGTTGCTGAAGTATTCGAGAACTACAACATGGGTCTTATTACCAATAACGAACGCTATAACCAAATCATTGACATTTGGACCAATACCAATTCACGACTGACAAACATATTGATGAGTCGTCTTCAAACGGATCAACAAGGTTTCAACAGCATCTACATGATGTATGATTCTGGAGCTCGTGGTTCGAAAGAACAGATTCGTCAGTTAGCCGGTATGCGTGGTTTGATGGCTAAGCCACAGAAAAACGCAGCGGCTGGTGGACAAGACATGATTGAAAACCCAATCTTGGCAAACTTCAAAGAAGGATTGTCGATTCTTGAGTACTTCATTTCTACCCACGGTGCGCGTAAAGGTCTTGCTGATACCGCATTGAAAACAGCAGATGCCGGTTATTTAACTCGTCGTTTGGTTGACGTTGCTCAGGATGTCATTATCAATGAAGTAGATTGTGGAACTCTACGTGGTTTGATGACTACCGCATTGAAAAAGGCTGATGAAATTGTAGAAAGTCTTGCCGACCGTATCGTTGGAAGAACTTCAGTGCATGATGTTGCGAATCCAGAAACTGGAGAGATCATTGTTGCAAGCGGAGAAGAAATCAATGAACACATTGCAAACGCAATTGAAGCGGCTGGAATTGAAGAAGTTGAAATTCGTTCTGTACTCACTTGCGAAAGCAAAAGAGGTGTTTGTGCGAAATGTTATGGCCGCGACCTCGCTTCAGCGAAATTGGTTCAAGAAGGATTGGCCGTAGGTGTTATTGCAGCTCAGTCAATTGGTGAGCCTGGTACACAGTTAACACTTCGTACCTTCCACACGGGGGGTGCTGCATCTGGTTCTGCTATTGATTCAGACATTAAAGCGAAATACGCAGGTTCTGTTGAAATTGAAGATTTAAGAACCGTTGAGCGCAAAGATGACAATGGGAAATCTACTGTTATTGTTTCTCGTTCTGCGGAATTAAAAATCAATGATCCGAAAACTGGAATTACCCTAGCTACTGTGAATCTGCCATACGGAGCTACTTTGCTCGTGAACAGTGGTGATTCGATCAAAAAAGGAGATGTTATTTGTGAATTCGATCCATTCAACAGTGTGATTATTACTGAAGAAGATGGTAGCATTCAATTCGATGCGGTTGAAGAAGGAATTACTTTCAAAACGGAAGTCGATGAACAAACCGGATTCTCTGAAAAAATCATCATTGAAACCAAA
>VGFR01000208.1 GCA_016868835.1 Bacteroidota bacterium
ACAAATACAGGTAATTCCAATCAGTTCAACTCATCTACTTCGAGAAATCAATCACACGGTGTAGGATCAAACAACAATTCTTCTGGAAAAGGAAGCTCTTCACCTTCATACTCGGCTCCTTCTCGAAGCAGCTCAGCCCCATCACATTCAGCACCTTCGCGCAGCAACTCGGCTCCATCAAATCCTGCCCCCTCAAGAAGCAGCGGTTCATCTCCTTCCAAAGGAGGCGGTGGTGGCGGAAGTGCACCAAGCAAGAGTGGTGGACGCAAATAATTTCTCATTGAAATAGCATGAAAAAATATACTGCTGCAGCCTGCATTCTGTTGGCTTTGCAAAGTTTTGCCCAGAATGAAGACGATGCTTTGCGATACGGTTTTACACAAGGCATATATTCCAATCGGGCCAATGCAATGGGTGGGGCTTTCGCCTCCTTGGGTGGCGATATCACCAATTGTTTTCAAAATCCTGCCGGTTTAGCGGCTTACAAAACAGGTGTATTCGATATCACGGTAACTGGTCTAAGCAATAAAACTGCAACATCATTTTTAGGAAATAAGCAAGAGAGTAGTCGGTTCGCATTACCTGCAGACGCTGTTGCTATGGTGTTTCAAACAGGTACGTCAGAAAACGATTGGAGCCCAACGTATGTAGGTATTGGATTTGGGATACTTCAAAAATTCAATAAAACAACTGAGGTCACTTCCTCTGATAACCAAGCTTCTTTGCTTGATGTTTTTGTAAACCAACTCAATGCCTATCAAGTACCAACCTCAGATATAATAAGTAGTTTTCCTTTTTCAGCGGGCTTGGCTTGGGAGACCTATCTCATCAATGACCCTGTAGGTAATGTTTACACACGGTTAAGCAATACCAGTGATATTACAAGAACAGATCAGGTAGAGGAATCTGGGCAATTGAGGGAATGGAATTTGAGCGTTGCGAAGAATTATAAAAATCAATTTTATTTCGGAGCTGCTCTGGCCTTTAGGCGTCTGAAGTATGAGAAGACTACAAGCTATACCGAACAGTTTGCTTCGGCACAATCTGCCGTTTCATTCAATTATAACAGTACATTGAACAATACCGGAACAGGTTCAACCGGGTATTCTGGACTTCAATTGAAATTGGGATTTCAATATGCACCCAGTCCATATTTTCGTGTTGGAGCCTATTACCACAGCGGTGTGAATCAAGCTATTTTAGATGCATATGAAGCTGACATGAATTCACAAATTGGATCATCGTTCTATGAATATGCTTCTGATCTCAATGAATACACCTACGGGCTTAAATTACCAGGTGTAGTAGGAGTTGGAGCTTCATTTATTGCGGGAAACTTGGGTGTTATTTCATGGGATTATGAAACAACAGATTTGTCTAAAATGAAGATGGAATCCATACAAGACGTTTACACGTTTTCATTAGAAAATGCAGCAATTAAAGAAAATTACAAAGCAGTGCATACACTGCGCAGTGGAGTTGAATTACGAGTAGCAGATATATACCGAATTCGAGGTGGTGTGCAGGCCGTGTCTTCACCGTTGGTCGCCTCTTTAGATTGGCGCTTGAAATACAGTATTGGCGCTGGTTATAAGAAAGATGATGTGTTTTACAACCTCTCTTTCAGTTACATGGTAGACCAATCGAGTTATTACATGTTTGATCCCAATTTAATTGATGCTACCCAAGTGAGACAGGGAATAGTAGGAATTTCTTTTTCAGGCGGGTTCAGGTTTTAACGCATGAACGCA
>VGFR01000209.1 GCA_016868835.1 Bacteroidota bacterium
AATCCTGAAATGACAATCCTGATTTTTTCCTCCGAGCTGAATTTACGCTTGGTTCTTCGGCGAATATCCTTGATAACCGCCTCCGCATTTTTAGGTTCTTTTTCTTTCATTGTGAGCAATTTATGGTTTTAAAGTATAACTTTGTTAAGTCACACTTATGTCCACTTTATGCTGACGATCTACATTACCGCACATTTTATTCGGAGAACCAAACTAGACAAACCATAAATATGTCTTCAGAGCAGTAAACTGACAATTTCCTATTGCTTTTTTTAAGGGTTGGCTTATTCCTTTATCACTTTAAATGTCTGCTTGAAATTTTCTCCCACGCGGAACATATAAATGCCTCTTGATAAATCGCCCAATTCAATGCAGGTGTTTTCTGTATTTATTTTGCCAGATAAAATAACTTTTCCTGTATTGTCATAAATGTGATAAGGTTGTCCAAAAAATCTTGCATTTGCTTGAACATTAATTATTCTTTGCGCAGGGTTTGGGAAAAGGTTCACAGGTCTGGTATCATCGGTAATATCACCTGTTGTTGTTTTCACAGGGTAGAAGTTGTTGGAGCAAACAGTGCATCCACCCTGAGCAATAACACAAACTGAATATGATCCGTTGGCTGAAATGGTATGCAATTGTGTTGTTGCTCCATTGATAGGATTGCCGTTGAGATACCATTGATAGGAAGCAAATGAGGGGGAGCAAGTTAGCACATTTCCATTTTGAGAAATTGTAGGTCTAAAGTAATTCACCATTGCATTAATATTTTCGTTGAAATTGCAGATGAACCAATTTTCCTGTTGGTTAGGTCCTTGATTCTGAAGAGTAAAAGAATCGAAAAAAGCCGTGTCACTTAAAAAACGCCCGCCTGCATATACGCGATTATTTGTATTATCCAGTGATATGCAGCTGGAACTTTCGTTCCCTGTTCCCCCTGCTCTTTTAACCCAATGACAACCGCCACTTGGCCCGTATTTGGTAATGAATAAATCAGTTCCACCGGTCGCTGTAACGGTGTCGATGCCAAAGATTGCGGTATCACAGAAATGTCCGCAAACATAGGAAATGCCGTTTCCGGTCGTTAAAATGCCTTCGCCTACATCACCCAAGCTGCCTCGTGAGCCGCCTTTTCTCACCCACTGGAAATTACCGTTATCATCATACTTTGCAATAAACATATCCATATTCAATCCATTGGAAAAAATCACTATAGTGCCGAATGTTGCATTCCCCTGAAAAAAACCAGTAATATAGCTGTTGCCTAAACTGTCAATAGATACAGCTTTACCATGGTCAGAAAACTGGCTTCCTGCAGAGCGTGCCCACAAGCAATTTCCCGCAGAGTTGTATTTGGCAATAAAGATATCAGAAGCGCCATACCCGTTAATCAAAATATTGTTACCAAAGTTAGCGCTGCCACCAAATTGGCCGACAACGTATGTGTTGCCACAAAAATCGGCTTTAATTCCAAGACCCTGGTCATTTATACCGTCAAGCGCCCCACCGCTGGCACCCGTTGCTGCAACAGGCTTGAACCATACAAAGTTGCCGCTGCTATCGATCTTCAATACAAAAGGGTCAATGCTTCCGAGGCCTGTAGAAGCGTAATTGATGCTATTTACCGAAACCGTGCCATTAAACGAACCAGTAATGTAGCAGTTTGAAAATGCATCGAGGGTAATAGAATTGCCGCGCATGTCGTTGGAGGCGCAAAGTCCTTTCATCCACACCAAATTTCCTGCCCTTGA
>VGFR01000210.1 GCA_016868835.1 Bacteroidota bacterium
GGAGGAAAGTTATGGATATCTTGTTGGAGAGTTTGTTCGAGATAAGGACGCGGCGCTTTCTGCTGTTCAATTTGCGGAAATAGCGGCCTATACGGAAGCGAATGGATCAAGTATTTGGAATATGCTCATGGAGTTGTATGAGGCACATGGTTGCTTTCAAGAAGAGTTGGTGAGCATTACACTCAAAGGATTAGAGGGGGTGCAACAAATTAAGAACATGATGAACACCCTAAGGAATACACCGCCGCTTTCTTTAGGAGGTGTCAAGGTTTCTGAAGTTTCAGACTATCAAATCAACAGAAATGTGAATTTGGAAACTGAATTAGAACGGACTATTGATTTACCAAAATCAGATGTACTGCAGTTTATATTGTCTGACGGAAGTAAAATTTCAGTTCGCCCCAGTGGAACTGAACCCAAAATTAAATTTTATTTTTCATTGCGGCAGGAGTTTGCTTCGAGAGAAGATTATGATTTTACAGCCTCTTTATTGAATGCGAGAATTCATCGAATAAAAGAGGAGTTGTTACAGCGGGCTCAATAATTCAAATTACATTTAAAATAAAAATTTATGCTCTACGCAATTTTTGCAATTGTTGTTGGTCTTGTTGCCATATTCTTAGGTAAGTACATGAAGCAGTGGAGTGAGAAAAAGAAAAATAAAGGTTAGAATTACCTCGCTTTTTTCAGTGCAATGCGAATGGTAGTTCCTTTGCCAATTTCAGAGTAAACTACGCTTATCTTTCCTTTGTGATAGGTATTCACTATGCGTTTCGCTAATGAAAGCCCTAGTCCCCAACCGCGTTCTTTTGTAGTATATCCGGGTTCGAAGATTGACTTCCATTTTCTTTTTAGAATGCCTTTTCCTGAATCTTGAACATCTATGAAAACAAGATTCTTATGGTCATGTATACGCACTGAAATGGTGCCCTTTGCCTCCATTGCATCTACGCTGTTTTTCACTAAATTTTCTATAACCCAACTGAATAAGGCGGCATTTACAAGTACTGTGGAAGTGGTGTTTTCAATGATATGAATTTTGACTTCAGAAGAAATGCGTTTACCGAGGTAGTTCAAAGTTTCTTTCACCAAATCGGTTGCAGGAATTTCCAAAAGCGTGGTCTCTGAACCAATTTTAGAGAACCGCTCTGTAATGGTAGATAGCCGATCAATGTCTTTGTTGAATTCAGAAATAAGTTCTTTAGAAATTCCTTCTGCTTCAAACAAGTCGCGCCAGGCCATAAGTGCTGAAAGCGGAGTGCCTAGCTGATGGGCAGTTTCTTTGGCCATTCCAACCCAAACTTGGTTTTGTTCAGATTTTCGGAAAGTTGAGAAGAGAATATATGCTATGAGTAGGAATACGCCAACCAGAGTGAGTATGAGATATGGGAACCATCGCAGCTGTTCAATGGTTTCACTATCGGCGTAATAAATGTATTGAGTTGGTCTTCCTGGAATTCGAATGACAATGGGCTCATAACCAGATTTCATTTCAGTCAATACATCATTCACACTGTTCTTGAGCGTGTCTACTTTTCCAACGAATTCTATATTGTTTTGCGTGCTATCGGTTACAATTACAGGAACACTGGCCGTATTTATAACGGTCTCTGAAAAGAATGAATTAACTAAATTATCAATGGTGTTTTTTAGTTCTTTGTACATGGCGCTATTGCTGTAGTAAATGCGCATTGTGAGTCCAAATCCTTCTACA
>VGFR01000211.1 GCA_016868835.1 Bacteroidota bacterium
CTATAAACAGCGTAATTTTCAATTTCACTGAAAGACTTCGACTTCTTGTTGTAGGTTAGGTTAGCCATGGCCTTGATATAGCCTGTTTTCACTTCCATTAAAACCACACACCCCCACTCTGCCTGATACGTTTCCATTGTTTTGCGCAAAGAACTCTGAGCAGCATCTTGCAAGTGAACATCTAAAGTTGTAATAACGTCTAGACCCGGCTCGGGTTCTACCACAAAATCATCTGTCATAGGTTTCCATACATCACCTGCAATTCGCTCTTGCCTTTGCTTTCCTGCCTTCCCTCTTAAAATTGAATCATACGCCAATTCAATTCCTACCATGTTGGAATCTCGATATAAGCCAATGGTTCGGAATGCTAAATCGCCAAAGGGCTTAACACGCTTGTTTTTAGTGAGTATTATAAATCCAGTTCTTGATTTCTTTTTATTTACAAACGGTAATTTTTTGAAATCTTGAAGCTGGTTGTAATTCAGGTGATCGGCTACTTTTAAATATCTGCTTTTTGATTCTAATGCTGATGTAAAGTCGGCTTTCAGTTCAGCAGCAGTTCTATTTCCAACTATGACACTTAGTCCTGAACACAGACTATCTAACTTCGAAAGAAACAGATTCTTATTAAATCCGTCTTGACTATCCCAACGGATCTCATACTCTGGAATACTCGTTGCCAGAAGCTCCCCGTCGGCGCTTAAAATTCGACCACGCTCAGGAAGAATATCATTCACCCGCATGGTAAACCTTTCAGCCAACTGACGGGCCTCTTCACCCGGTGTTGCTTGAATGTAAAGCACCTTACCGAAGATGACCAGACCAATGATACAGAATGTAATGTACAGAAGATAGATGTATTTCGATATGTTCTTCACCTCATTCATTTCTTCACCTCCTTAAAAAACAAACTATCTACATCTATAATAAATGGCGTTGTCTCTGAATTAACCAATCCAATACTCTTCATAGCTTCCATGACCTCGCTATGTTGGGATAAGACACTCAATTCACTCGCATTCGTACTATATTCTGAATTCAAATCATTTAACTTTTCCTTCGTCTTTTTGATATCAATTTGAACACTTTCGAAATAATAAATAAGACTGATTTGAAGTATGAAAAGCGCTACAATGAAAAAGAAAAAAGGAGCTTGACGCATAAGTGCATCTCGCGTAAGAAAGTCTCCTGCTAGAATATCTCGCAAAGACAAACTCTTTTTTTCAGTATTCTCTTCCTTTTTCATAATTATTCGAATGAACATTCATTCGGTTTGCAGCTTTATTTTTTTATACCTACCCGGAGTTTAGCGCTCCGAGATCTCTTATTTCTTTCCAATTCTTCTTGAGTTGGCAAAATGGGTTTTGCCTTGAGTGGATTCATCTCGCGCTGGATGTTTCCATAAAAATCTTTCTTCAATTCACCTTGAACATTTCCTGTTCTCAACAACTCCTTCACCATGCGGTCTTCAAGGCTATGGTAGCTAATCACCACCAAGCGTCCGTTTGACTTCAGCACTTCAACGCTTTGCTGCAACATGGACTCCAGTACTGCAAGTTCGTTGTTCACTTGCATGCGTAGGGCTTGGAACACTTGTGCAAGAAATTGAGAAGCTTTTCCTCTACCTTCAAGTCCTTTCAAGACTTCAATTAAACCCATTGTAGTACGAATGGGC
>VGFR01000212.1 GCA_016868835.1 Bacteroidota bacterium
GTATTTGGAGTCACAAGGTATTCCATGTATGATCTATTATCCCATTCCGCTTCATGGTCAGAAGGCATATGCTTCAGATAAATTTCCGATGGGCAGTTTGCCTGTCTCTGAGACACTTGCAAATTCCGTTTTGTCTTTGCCAATTCATACCGAAATGTCTGGTCAAGATATCGATGAAGTTATTCAAGCGGTAAAGTCATTTTTCTGAAACGTTTTTCAGCCAACTGGCGTAAAGCAGGGTTCTATTCGTGCCAAAAATCGACTTTTTGAGAAAAAAACAGAGGTTTGACTAATATTTTTTAAATTGAAAATCAGCACATTACAAAATAATTTAACTTTTTTCAAAAAGAAATACACAAAGCTCATTGTGGAAAACAATTCGTGATGTACATTTGCACCCCGATTTTTGCGAGTCGTGACTTGTATTAAAAATAGTGAAATAAAGGAACTTAGATAAAAATGCCAACAGTTCAACAACTAATCAGAAAAGGCCGCGAGCCGAAAACTTACCGCAGTAAGTCAGCTGCGTTGACGTCATGCCCTCAGCGCAGAGGTGTGTGTACAAAGGTTTACACCACAACTCCAAAGAAGCCGAACTCTGCGCTTCGTAAGGTAGCCAAGGTTCGTTTAACCAACGGTTTTGAAATCATCGCCTACATTGGTGGTGAGGGTCACAACCTACAAGAGCACAGCATTGTGTTGGTGCGTGGTGGCCGTGTAAAGGATTTACCGGGTGTTCGTTACCACATTGTTCGTGGGGCGCTAGATACAGCGGGTGTGAATGGTCGTGGTCAACGTCGTTCAAAATATGGCACCAAGCGTCCTAAAGTTAAGAAATAAGAATTGATAGAATAATACTCAAATGAGAAGAAGAAAAGCCAAAAAAATCGCGGTACTTCCAGATCCGAAGTTCAACGATGTTACGGTAACTAAATTTGTCAACAACCTAATGCTTCAAGGCAAGAAGGGAGTTGCATTTTCTATTTTTTATGATGCAATTGAACGCGTTGCAACAAAGACGAGCGAAGATGGTCTAGAAACTTGGAGAAAAGCTTTGGAGAATGTTACTCCGGCTGTTGAGGTAAGAAGCCGTCGTGTTGGAGGTGCTACGTTTCAAATTCCATCCCCTATTCGTGAAGAAAGAAAGAATTCCATGGCTATGAAATGGTTAATTGGATACGCTCGTGGACGTAACGAAAAGAGTATGGCTGAGAAATTAGCAAATGAAATTGTTGCGGCATCAAAAGGTGAAGGTGCAGCTTTCAAAAAGAAAGAAGATGTTCACCGTATGGCTGAAGCGAATAAAGCATTTTCACATTTCAGATTTTAATCGATCGAATTATGTCACGCGACTTAAGATTTACAAGAAATATTGGTATCGCAGCTCACATTGACGCTGGGAAGACTACTACAACTGAGCGTATTCTGTACTACTCAGGGGTTAACCACAAGATTGGTGAAGTTCACGATGGAGCTGCAACCATGGACTGGATGGCTCAAGAGCAGGAGCGTGGTATCACCATCACTTCTGCAGCTACAACAGTAAGTTGGAATTACAGAAACCAGAAGTATCACATTAATATCATTGATACGCCAGGTCACGTTGACTTTACTGTAGAAGTAAATCGTTCTTTGCGCGTATTGGATGGATTGGTTTTCTTATTTTC
>VGFR01000213.1 GCA_016868835.1 Bacteroidota bacterium
ATTTTTAACTGTCTCATTCGGGCTTTATAACGTTTATCGTAAAAAAGGGTTGCTTATTATTCAAAATTAATTTTGTTCTTCAGGTTTCGGTAACAAAACTTTTCGAGACAATTTTAATTTTCCGGTCTTAGGGTCTTTTCCCAAGACTTTGAATTTTACTATATCACCAACATTCAAAACCTCTTTTACATCTTCAACTCTGCGCCATTCCAATTCTGAAATGTGAATCAAACCATCTTGACCAGGCAAAATCTCTACAAATGCACCAAAGGGTTGAATGGTTTTTACAGGCCCTTCATACACTTCTCCAATTTCAACCTGCGGAGGCCAAACAATTGATTTCACACGATTCACAGCAGCATCAAGGCTGGATTTGTCTGCAGATGCAATCTCTACAAAGCCTTTGTTATCGCGCTCTTCAATAGAGATTGTAGCTCCAGTTGTTTTCTGAATTTCTTGAATTACTTTTCCTCCAGGACCAATAACTTTTCCTATTTCTTCAGTTGGAATTTCGAAGCTAATGATACGTGGTGCGTGAGGTTTGTAGTCTTCACGCGGTTCAGAAATGGTTTTCATCATTTCACCTAAGATGTGCAAACGACCTTGCTTAGCTTGATCCAAAGCATCGGTTAACAATTGCATTGAAAGCCCTTTGATCTTAATGTCCATTTGGCAAGCCGTAATTCCTTTCGAAGTTCCGGTTACTTTAAAGTCCATATCGCCCAAGTGATCCTCATCTCCTAGGATATCTGATAAGATAGAATATTTTCCATTTTCATCGGTGATTAATCCCATTGCAATTCCAGAGACCGGAGCTGTAATAGGAACCCCACCGTCCATAAGCGCTAAGGTTCCAGCACAAACAGTAGCCATTGATGAAGAACCATTAGACTCAAGAATGTCTGATACGATTCGCATCGTGTACGGACATTTTTCAGTTTCAGGAAGAACGGGCTTCAATGCACGAAGTGCAAGGTTTCCGTGTCCAATTTCACGACGACCTGTTGAGCGAATTGGACGTGCTTCACCTGTACTGAATGGTGGGAAGTTGTAATGCAACAAGAACTTGTCGGCTCTTGGGTGAACAACACCGTCAATGATTTGCTCGTCTAGTTTCGTTCCCAAAGTAAGGGTGGTCAATGACTGGGTTTCTCCGCGGGTAAAGACACTTGATCCGTGCGCACCTGGCAAATAATCAACTTCACACCAAATTGGACGAATGGTTCTGGTATCACGACCATCCAAACGAATGCCGTCATCTAAAATCATTCTACGCATGGCGTCTTTCAAGCAATCGTGCGTGTATTTCTTCAACAAAAATGAATTAGCCGATTTTTCTTCATCGGTGAATTGAGCGAAAAACGCATCCTCAATTTGATGAAAAGCAGCACTTCTTTCTTTTTTGCCAGAGGGCGTTTTTACAGCAGCATAGAACTTCACATAACACTCGTCCCATACTTTTTTCTTCAATTCTTCGTCTTTTGGTTCGTGATTGTATGAACGCTTCACAGCTGCTTTTTCAACCTTTGAAGCCAACTCTAACTGAGCTTTTACTTGAGTCTGAATGGCAGCGTGTGCAATGGCAATGGCATCAATCATGACTTCTTCGCTCA
>VGFR01000214.1 GCA_016868835.1 Bacteroidota bacterium
CAGAGTAGTCTTCATTTAAATGTTCCCAGCGTGTTTGAACTACTGCTATTTTATCTCCGCTGTAGAAGAATGGAATGGTTTGTCTTAAGAAATCGGCCCGTGGTACAAAATCAGCATCAAAAATTGCGGTGAACTCCCCTTTACAAATGGTAAGTCCGTATGCAAGGGCGCCGGCTTTAAATCCTTTGCGATCTTCTCTACGAATGTGTTGAATATCGATACCTAGCTTTTGTTTTTCAGCAATTAGTCTTGCTGCAATTTCAACCGATTCATCATTCCCGTCGTCAAGAACTTGAATTTCAAATTTGTCTTTTGGATAATCGAACTCGCAGCAGGCGTTAATTAATCGTTCAATCACATACAATTCGTTATATACCGGAAGTTGGATGGTTACAATGGGTAATTCATCATTTGAAAGTTCCGGTTTAATTTGTTTCTTCTTGTGTTTACGTACAAATTGTACTGCCAGGTTCAGCTGAACAATAGAATAAACGAATATAAACAACAGAGAAAAGCCATAGAGAGCAATGGCTGTGATTGCTAAAATTTCAAAAATATCCAAGGTTTCTTGATTTAGGTTTGCTGCAAAATTAATCTATTTCAAACTCCAATTGCATAGTAATCGATGCAGTTTTTCTTCTTGAGCCGGTATTGAATGTGCCACCCCAAGAATAATCTTCATTTGAATTTTGTCCTACAATTTGAAATATACCCATTTCAGCGTTTTTTAAATTACCCAGTTCACTGCCAGATGCTTCTGCAATTTTTTCGGCACGCATACGCGCATCTTCTGTAGCTTCTTTCACCATTTGTTGTTTCAGTTCAGCCAATTTGGTGTAATAGAATTCGGGGGCTTCGCTGTAAAATTCAACACCTGTATTGATTAACTCACTTACTTCACGCGAGATTTGTTCAATGCGATTTACATCTTGACTTTCAATGGTAACACTTTGTGAGAGAATATAACCCACAAAAACTGAGCTAACTACGTCACCATTTCCATTTCGAACATCATCAAATTGTTTTTGAATATCAACCGCTGAAAAGACAATTTCAGATTCGTTAACGCCTTTAGAAACCAGATAATTTTTAATGTTATTCTTGTCAGCATCTAGGGAAGCTGAAGCGGCAGGCAAATCAAAATTCATTTTAGAAAAGCTCCCTCTCCAAACAATAAGGTCTGAATCGAAATCTTTCGTGCCCATTCCTGTTACATGAATGGCATTTTCAGTATTGTTGCGTTGTTTGTATCCGTTCATAAAAACATAGCAAGCCGCAATGATGCTCACACCGAGTATGGTTGTGGAAACAATTTTAGTTAATCGATCTATTTGCATAAAACGAAGGTAAGGTAAACTCAGAAAAAAAGGGCCGAGGCCCTTTCTATTAATCGCAGTTCAATGGAACATAATAAATATAAGGCGGTGGATTGGGTATATACCCTGGCTTAACAATGTAGTAAGCTAATTTTGTAATTGTAGATCCTGCTGGAATAGGAATGAATTCTTCAGGTATGAAAGTGATTCTGA
>VGFR01000215.1 GCA_016868835.1 Bacteroidota bacterium
AAAGGCTTGATGCAGCAACTACTCTCCGGTAAAAAAAGAATTAAAGTATGAATACACCCAGTTTTAAAGAAGACCATATCAGCCAAATTCCGGCATTGCAATTGCTGGTGAATTTGGGTTATACCTATTTAAGTCCGGCAGAAGTCGACAGACAAAGAGGTGGTAAAACCACCAATGTGTTGCTGGAAGATGTTTTGCGGAAACAATTAAAAGAAATCAATGCAGAGAAAGCTATCAGTTCAACAAGAGCAACTTATATCAGTGAGGCAAATATTGATAAAGGTATACAGATATTGAAAAACCTACCCATGAATGAAGGTTATATTGCAGCTAGTGAAAAAGCATACAACCTGCTTACCTTGGGCCAGGCATTGGAACAAAGTATAGATAGCGATAAAAAGAGCTTTACGCTTCAATACATCGATTGGAAAAACATCAGCAACAATGTGTTTCATGTAAGCGAAGAATACAGCGTAATGCGAAGCACAAGCAAGGAGCATTACCGCCCCGATTTGGTCTTGTTTGTAAATGGTATTCCATTATGTATTATCGAGTGCAAACGCCCTGACATGAAGGACCCATTAAAACAAGCTATCAGTCAGCATTTACGCAATCAACAAGAAGATGGAATCCGCAGTTTGTATGTGTATTCCCAACTTACCTTAAGCATTGCCACACAAGAAGCCGCTTATGCTACCAATGCCACTCCTGAAAAATTTTGGGCAAAATGGCAAGAAAAATTTACAAGTAATGAGGAAGAGAGAAAATACAAAATCATCTTACAAGAACTCAAAAATAAACCGCTTTCTGTATCGGTAAAAGAACAACTTTTTACTGACCGTTTCAAATATGTTCGACAATACTTTGATGCACTGGAACAAGAAGAAATTCTGCCTACTGAGCAGGACAATTATTTGTTTGGCTTGTGTCGCCCAGAACGGTTAATGGATATTATTTTCAATTATATTTTGTTTGACAATGGAGAAAAGAAAGTAGCCCGCTATCAGCAGTTTTTCGCCATCAAAAAATCCATGCGACGTATCAGAAATGTAGAGAATGGAAAACGAAAAGGAGGCGTAATCTGGCATACACAAGGAAGCGGAAAATCCTTAACTATGGTGATGTTGGCACAAGCCATTGCCATGGAACCTAGTATTCGTAATCCGAAAATCATATTGGTAACGGATAGAACTGATTTAGATCGCCAAATCTCAGAAACATTCAGAAAATGCGGCAAGTTTGTTGACAACGCCACTACAGGACAACGACTTGTAGAGTTACTGGAGAGTAAAAGCGATGCAGTGGTTACGACCATCATCAATAAATTCGTTGCCGCAGTAAAGAAAATAAATAAGCCCTTAGAAAGCCACGACATATTTGTTTTGGTGGATGAAGGACACCGAACACAGCACGGAACATTTAATGTGGATATGCAAAAAACATTGCCAAATGCATGTTTCATTGCCATGACCGGAACCCCCCTTTTCAAGAAAGACAAAAGCACCGCAGCAAAATTTGGAGGTGTA
>VGFR01000216.1 GCA_016868835.1 Bacteroidota bacterium
GCAACAAAAAATGCACTCCTCAGGAGGTGCACATTATGTAATTCAAAATGCGGGGGCAACTTCGAAAATTTTAAACATCGCATTATCTAAAAATTAAGCTGTTATCTTTGCCGCTTAATAGAACATATGAGTGACAAAAAAATTATTTTCTCAATGGTGGGAGTGAACAAATACACTCCACAAGGAAAACATATAATTAAAGATATTTACCTCTCTTTCTTTTACGGAGCGAAGATTGGAATCATTGGTTTAAACGGTGCTGGTAAATCGACCGTTATGAAAATCATTGCTGGTTTAGATCAAAACTTCCAAGGCGATGTGGTTTGGTCTTCCGGTTACAGCGTTGGTTATTTACCTCAGGAACCTGAGTTGGATGATACCAAAACGGTACGCGAAATTGTAGAAGAAGGCGTGAAACCCATTACAGATGCGCTAAAAGAATATGAGGAAATCAATGCTAAATTCTGTGATGAAGAAATTTTAAATGATCCAGATAAAATGCAAGCTTTGATGGATAGGCAAGCAGCGGTTCAGGATCAGATTGAAGCACTGGGAGGTTGGGATTTAGATACGAAGTTAGCTATAGCCATGGATGCGTTGCGTTGCCCAGAAGAGGATGCAACCATTCAGAATCTTTCCGGTGGAGAACGAAGAAGAGTTGCTTTGTGTCGCTTGTTGTTGCAACAGCCAGATGTTTTATTGCTAGATGAACCTACAAACCACTTAGATGCTGAAAGCGTTTATTGGTTGGAGCAACACCTTCAACAGTATCCGGGTACCGTATTAGCCGTGACTCACGACCGTTATTTCCTTGATAATGTTGCAGGATGGATTCTTGAATTGGATCGCGGTGAAGGTATTCCGTGGGAAGGAAATTACAGCGGTTGGCTTGATCAAAAATCGAAACGATTAGCTGCTGAAGAAAAACAGGAAAGCAAACGCCGAAAAATTTTGGAACGTGAATTAGAATGGGTGAGAATGAATCCGAAAGGTAGGCATGCGAAAAATAAGGCACGCTTGCAGAACTATGACAAAATGATGGCCGAGGGAGAGCGTGAGAAAGAAGCTAAATTGGAAATTCCAATTCCGAATGGACCCCGATTAGGGAATGAAGTTATTGTAGCCGATCAAATTTCTAAATCCTTTGGCGACCGTTTACTCATTGAAAACTTAAGCTTCAAACTTCCACCGGCCGGAATTGTAGGTGTCATAGGTCCGAACGGAGCGGGTAAAACTACACTTTTCCGAATGATTATGGGAGAAGAGGCGCCAGATTCTGGAACATTCAAAGTTGGAGAAACAGTTCAAATCGGTTACGTTGATCAACGTCACCATGAAATAGATTTAAATAAATCGGTTTGGGAAGTTGTAAGCGGTGGGAATGAAGTCATTGAAATTGGTGGGCAAACAATCAACTCGCGAGCGTATTGCAGCAAATTCAATTTTGCTGGTGGCGATCAACAAAAGAAATGCGGCGTGTTATCAGGAGGTGAGCGAAACAGACTTCATTTAGCCAT